>CAYUCH010000005.1:0-1755 GCA_964443295.1 uncultured Desulfobulbia bacterium
ACCCACCGTGAATCCTATGGATGTGGCCTGTGAGATGCCGCCTACCATGAATCCCATGGATGAAGTCTGTGGAGGTGATATTCCTCCCACCATGAATCCTATGGATGACGATTGTGGCGATGATATTCCACCTACCATGAACCCCATGGATGTGGAATGTGAGATTCCTCCCACCATGAATCCAATGGATGGAACCTGTGAGATGCCACCTACCATGAATCCTATGGATCAATGGTGTGATGTGCCGGAAACTGTGAATCCAATGGACGGTGGTTGTGATCTTCCACCCACCACGAACCCCATGGATCCTGCTTGTGTCATGGTGCCTACCATGAATCCCATGGATATAGATTGCCAGGATGATATTCCGTTTACCACGAACCCCATGGATCCTGCCTGCGGCAATATTCCTCCCACCATGGATATGATGGATGTGAATTGCGATGTCACAATGACTTTGGATGCAGCTGATCCTGCTTGTACCATTCCTGCGACCATGGATCCCACCAGTCCGGGTTGTACAGCACCGCCGACCTTTGATCCAACGGATCCGGATTGTTTAGCAAATATTCCGCCCACCATGAATCCTGATGACGATTCTTGTGAGTTGCCGCCCACCATTGATCCAATGGATGTGACCTGTGAGTTGCCGCCCACCATTGATCCAATGGATGTACGCTGTGAGTTGCCGGATACCCTGAATCCTATGGATGTACGTTGTGAGTTACCGGCTACCATGAATCCCATGGATGCGACCTGTGAACCTCCACCGACCATGAACCCCATGGATGGTGACTGTGAAGATGATATACCTGAAACTTTACATCCCATGGATCCGCGATGTGATGACGGTATTATGGACACCATGAATCCCATGGAGGCCGCCTGTGAACTTCCGGAAACCGTGAATCCCATGGATGGTGGCTGTGATATTCCGCCCACCATGAATCCCATGGATAATCAATGCGGCGACGATATCGAACCCACCATGAATCCCATGGATGAGGGATGTGAAGATGATATCGCGCCTACAACCAATCCCATGGATGATGACTGTGAGGGGGAATTGCCACCCACAATCAACCCCATGGATGATGATTGTGATGGGAATATCCCACCAACCGTCAATCCCATGGATGCCGGTTGCGATGAAGGCATAGCACCTACCATGGATCCCATGAGTGCCCATTGTGATATCAATGCCACCATGAATCCCATGGATGCCGATTGTGATGAGGAGTTCCCGCCTACCGTGAATCCTATGGATGTTGATTGTAAGGAAGAAATTCCTTTCACCCTGGATCCCATGGCTCCGGATTGTAGTCTGCCGGACACCATGAATCCCATGGATGGTGAGTGTGAGGATGACGAGCTGCCACCCACCATGAATCCCTTGGATGCCGAGTGTGACGAACTGCCGCCGGCCGACCCGGTAGATCCGGATGATCCGAACCTGCAACCACCATATAATGCCGGTCTGCAGGTAGGTGGAGACGGTGGTGGTGCTGGTCCGAACATTATGGCAGCCGGTGATGATGATCTAGAAGGCGCCATGGTGCTTTACGCAGATAGCGAACCGTTTACGCCGGTACTTGGACCTTCAAGTGCGCTGCCCGATCTCACGGATGATTCTGAGGAGGGAACCTTCACAGCCGTGGGTGTACCCATGAACTTGCAACCTGCCACTACTTTTACCACTCCGGTCAAACTGGTCATTCCATGTCCAGGCGTGGCCGATGTCAGTACCTTGAGCGT
>CAYUCH010000005.1:1765-54520 GCA_964443295.1 uncultured Desulfobulbia bacterium
CCGATTGGGTGGAGGCCTGTGATGCGGCCGGTAATGTATTGCCGGGTGGTGCCGGTTGGATGGTAGAAAACTCAAGGGTGAATGACAACACAACCACACCGCCAACCATTACCATTATGGTAAATCATTTCACCGGAGCCCAGGCAGGTATGTTTGAGCCAGAGGCTGATGATACCGAACCTCCGGCCGATACCGGTGGAGGTGGTGGGGGGGGCTGTTCTCTTGGAAATGGTGCCCATAATGGCCCCATCTCCGGTGCCTTAATTGGCCTGTTTGGCTTAATTGTCTTCTGCGCTGTGAGGCGTGTGAGGAGTAAAGAATAGGGGAGCCAAGAGCTGAAAAGCTGAATACTCGCGACTGAAGGGAAGGGATGCAGCATATTCCGACTCTTCAGTCTGATCCCCTAGAATTTTTAATCAAAAATGAAAGTCCCGGGAGTTTTCTCCCGGGACTTTTTTCATGGAATAACATCAAATATCAACGGGATTTACCGCCTAACTTTGCAGCCTGTTTTCTTTATTGTGGACAGTTGCTGGATAAATCAAGTATTATTAGTGTGTTATCGTCTTTGTCTTCGGTGATCTATGCTAAAAGAGGATTTTTCATGAAATTGAATATTGTCTTTCTTGTCACTATCTTTGCTGTTTTTTCCTTTATACAACCTGTCTTTGCCGGTGATCATCGAATTGGGGCCGGAGTTCATTACTGGACGTCCATTGATGATATTGACGTGGATGATGTGGATGAAGATGGATTCTCCGGAATTATTTCGTACCAATGGAAACCCGCACTTCTTGGATTTGAGTTTGACCTGGAACTTGCCGATAAAGAGTTAACAGGCAAGAGCGAAATGGAGTATAGCCCCCAGGCTTATGTATTGGTCGGTGGGTTCATCTATGCAGGCCTGGGAGTTGGTGTTCATTATTATGATGGAGATTTTTCCGACCCTTTTTATGGCTTGAAAGCCGGTGTGCTTATTGAGCTTTTGCCCCATATTTACTTTGATCTTAATGCCAATTACCGATTTGATAATTGGGATTATGATGAAGTTGAAGAGGACGTTGACACTGACACAGTAACCTTGGGCGGTATTGTCCGCCTGGAATTTTAATATTACGTGGTTGCATGAATAAAGATCCTGTGCAAGAGCAAAAGTCTCCTCAAGAACCTTCCAAGAAGAAGGACAAGCCTGATGTCATTGATGGCAGCAACATTGGTGATGTCAAAGAGTTTATCGTTAGTGCATCAAAAAAATTGATAAAAGTCCTCAAAATTGACCGGAACAACATTGTTGCCACTGCTGATATATCTGCTTGGAGATCACTCGATCGTGAAATCGGCGCTCTGATCATTGAAAAAGTACTTCAAGAAAAGTTTGCCATACACCTTCCCCCGGATATGCTGGTCAGGCTCAAGGCGGGGAAATACGTTGAGCTGGAAGAGCCGAGCAGTGATAAGCGGCTCCCTCCCAGAACCGTAGAAATATCTCTTGCTCCCCAGGATAAGATTTTTTCAGTGAAAGGCTGTGCGCCCAAAAATGGTGAAGATGGTTATTCCGTCCTTGGCTTTGACTGGAAACGCCGTCCCGGCCATTTTGATTCATCCGGCCATGTGGATCTAAAAAAACTAAATATATATCCCACCATTGAGCAAGATGGCGTGTTGGCCACTATTTATCTCGCCACACCTGGAGATCCCGGAGTTGCCTGTTTTGGCAAAATGATTCGGCAAGACAGTGGTAATGCCTTACGGGTTAAATGGAACGAAAGAGTCGTTGAGAAATTTGACATACCAGGCTCACCGGATTTTTTCCAGCTTAAAGCAAGGAATAATGGCATAGTCAATTTTGCCTTATTAAGGAAAAATGATCCGAAATCCTTAATGAAAGTTGACGTGGCTGAAAAGATAACCATTTTGGGTGACGTGAATTACGGTGTAGGGGATCTTGGTAAAATTGATGATGAAGACGTTGAATGTCCTGCAAGCCTGGTCGTTAATGGGCGGGTTAAGGGGGCGTTTTCCCTGCAGTCTAATGGATTTATTCATGTAAAGGACTCAATTGAAGGAAAGTCTGTTATTGCTAGAGAAGTAAAAGCCGGATTCATTGCTAATGGCTGTAAGGTGGAGGCATCCGAACTTGTGGAGGCAGGTGTAATTGCCAATGCCTTTATAAATGCTCAAAAGATTGTTGTTACAAAAACATCAAATAATTCAGAGTTATTTGCCAGGGAAGAAATCAGTTTCAGTAAAGGCGCTACCGCCTTGTCACTTAAGATGACTACCCAGCACGCAGAATTCAAGAAAGTCGTCTTTTCCGGTGGCAATGAAATTGTAATGGGCGAGTATGTTTTCAATGTACTTCGCAAAAATTTGAAAGCCATGCGTGCCAAGGCTGAAAAGACAGAAGAGTATATGTCTTCGCTTAAACCATTGGCAACATCTATTTTAACAGATCTCGGTAGAGTTCAGGAGTTTCTAAAAAAATCAGGCTCCAAAGCATCTCAGTCCATCAAGGAAGAATTTGTTGCCCTGAAAAGTGAAACGATCAAATTATTAAATGCCACAGAGGAAATAAGCAACAAGGAAGCCAGAGAGAGATTTTATCACTTTCAGGCCAAGTTGGGTGAACATAATTTTCACGAAAGTATCTTGCTGAAGATTGAGAGCATGGCTAAAAATACCAAGAAGTATCTTGAGTTACAGGCAGACTTCCTCAAAATTTCCAAAGATGCAACAGATGCTGAAGAGCTTATTGAACATTTGAAAAATGAAATATCTACTAATATGTTCCTGTCCTTTGAGGACTGTACCTTTCATGGTGTCACGGCGGAGATAATTGTGAAATGTGGTCAAACTGAGAAAATTATCAGTGGTGACCAAGTACCTAAAGGGCCTTTCAAAGTCCAATATAAGCCCCTCAGTGAGCTTGAAGATTTAGGCAAGATAAACCAGGGGAAATTACGTCTTAAAGAAATTACTTCCTGATATATTCCGACTGGAAATCACATTAAACCCTTGTGTCATTTGATTTCGTTTCCTATCTCTAACCAGCAGTGTCGGAATACAATGTATATCACGCTGTCCGAAAAAGAGGCTGGCAGTATTTTGTTTGACTGCAAGCACATTCCCTGGGGCAAGTTTGTGTTCTTCATCGCGTGTTTTTCCGGGAAAGTGGTCCGCTTTCCGGGAATCCGAATAAAAAGTCAGCATGTCACTGAGTGTCATTCTTGTAATAAGTTCTTTAAATAATTAATGAAATAATAAAAAATAGTGCCAAACGTTTTGTTGGTGCTATTCTTGCATAAAATTGAATGCATTACATTGCTATGTATTGGACCTCAGCACGAAGCCTTGCTTGTGTGGATTAGTGCTTGGTAAAAATTACAAGTGAAAAGGAAGTAATTGATGAAATTCCAGTCTGCCATGTTTTTTTCTTATGATTATTTTTGATTTTAATCATGATGATGAAGGCAAATACGCACTCGGTTCCTTTTCCTTAATGGCCTGTTTTGAGCCAGGTTTTTTACTCATCTTTTGTGGACTTGCTGCATTGTGGGTAACGTTTGAGAGAATTATTTGAATTAAAGGTTTTTAAAAAAAGGGGAAGAAAATGAACACATCAAAAAAAAGTATTGTCCTTGCTTTCTTGTTTTGTACTTTCTGGTCTTCTGCATCCGCAGTGCCGGTGACTAGTTTGCATATCACGTATTTTGATGTCAACCTCCACACCGGCTTGACAATCTCCGAAAGGTATATGAATTTCGATATGACCATGGGCACCTTCCAGGGTGTCCCGTCATTCGACCTGTCGGGAAATTTCGATGTAACGACGGGAATTTTAGGTGGTAGGTTTGAACTTGGACCTGATGGGCTGCCATTCGGCATTCTCACAACCCCGGATTTATATTATTCCGGTGACTGGGGGCCCTACGGTAATTCATGGGGTTCACCGGCCGAATCGAATGCTTTTCGTGCTCCGAGTGGTGAGGTTACGCCTGAAGGCGAATTGATTCTTGATTTGCGATCATTCACGGCATATCAAGTGGATCCAAATAATACCGACAGTTTTTTTCTTGTAAACCAGGGGGCCTCGCAAGTTCTTACCTCGTATAATCCCGTGACTGGCTTTTTTACTGCAGACTGGCAGACAGAGGAGCAATACACTCCCGCGGCAATAAGTAGCTGGCACATCGAAGGCATTGTCCAGACCGTTCCCGAACCTGCATCACTGTTGCTTATTGGATTTGGTATTGCTGGAATAGTGGGGGTGAATAAAAGGGGATAAAGGCTAAATTTTAATTAAAAATCAAAGATGGAGAGAATTATGAAAATTCGAATAATGGTATTATTTGTTTCAGTATTTGTATCGTTTAGTTCGGCAACTACAGTATTTGCCGCACCTCTTACCAGTCTGCAAATTACAGGTGGCTCATTTTCCATGGGCGGGAGTACTCTTGATCCCCTGATCCCTGGTGCCTTTGCCAATATGTCCGTGGATGGAGTCACTTATGATGGAAGTGCTCCTATTGTCCCACCAAGTGATCCCGACTCATACGCACCCACAAGTATAGTGACCTTTAATTTTCATTTTTTTGGTCCCTGTGCAGTGTATACAGCGCCCACAGACACCATGGGGCACGGACCTTTTCCTGCGGTCTCAGGTGATCTCACCGGTAATCTTCTCAGCCTGGATCTGAGTTCTTGGATCTGGTACTGGAACGGCAATGCTGTTAATCAGGGATTTTCCAGCGTAGTGGCAACAACCGATGCCGCAGGAAATTTTACAGCAAATTGGTCTTCAGTTGTTGTGGGAGGACCCTTTGATGGACAGTTGGGTGTTTGGGAGATTACGGGTGTTGCCTCTGCTGTACCAGAACCTGCCTCCT
Source organism: uncultured Desulfobulbia bacterium (assembly GCA_964443295.1). GTDB lineage: Bacteria > Desulfobacterota > Desulfobulbia > Desulfobulbales > CG2-30-60-27 > CAYUCH01. The sequence continues at coordinate 6,652 of CAYUCH010000005.1, forward strand.
TGATGCTCATTGGATCCGGTCTTGCCGGGGTCGTAGGGATGAGACGCCGGAAGAAGTAGAAGTGGTTAAAGCACGAAAAATATTCAATTAGAGGAAAATATAATGAAAAAACTAAGCATATTATGTGCATCCGTAATTTTGATATTTTGCATGATAAACGCTGCATCCGCCGCAACGCTCACCAACCTGCAAATTACAGGTGGCTCATTTTCCATGGGGGACGAACACTCCTTTACTCCAGGTGCTCATGCCGATTTGACCATGGGTGGCTATGATGGAATCAATCCTTACCCATTTACGGCCACAGATGAAGAGCAATTCGCTCCCACCGCTGTTGTCACCTTCATGTTCGGTTTTTTTGGTCCTGCTCAAGGCTATACCAGCATTGCGGATGATTATGGTAATGGCCCCTTTCCCGGCGTTACCGGCGACATCACTGGAGATGTGCTTACCTTGGATTTGAGCTCCTGGACGTATTATTGGAAAGACTTTAACTTCAACATGGGTGGTGGCGTGCTCACTGCTCCTGTATCCGGCTCCGGTGATTTCACAGTAACCTGGGACGCCACCGTTGTGGGGGGACCTTTTGACGGTCAGGTCGGCACCACCACATTAACCGGAAATGTAGCTGTTGTACCCGAGCCCGCTTCACTGTTGCTTGTAGGATCTGGTGTTGCGGGGGCGGTAGGCATGAGGCGGAGAAAGAAAAGGTCTTAAGCATGATTTGTTTATCTAAAATTAATGAAAATATGAGGAGAATTGTATGAAGAAATTAACATGGTTGTGTGGTTTGATTTTACTCTATTTAACCATGGCTTCCAGCGCCATGGCGGCTGCGGTAACCAGTTTTGACATCATCGGTTTTGGTTTTGCCATGAACCAGCCCAACGAGGCGGAAGGTGGAACGGATCAAAGCGTGAATGAGAATGTCATCATCACTACTCTGGAAATGGGTGCCTATCAGGGGGGGAGCAATCCATTTTTAGCGGATGGCAGCACAGTTGATTTTTCCCAGGTTATATTAGGATGTGATTTTTTTCAGTTCGGTCCTTTAGGTGTCATTACCACTCCTGATGATTCCATCTACACAAGTCGTGTTTATGAAGCACCAAGTGCAGAATTGACAGGTAATACGCTCACCGTAAACCTCCCATCTTGGTCAGCAGTATGGAATGGCAATATTTTTAACCAGGCCAATGCCACGGGTATTACAGCAACGGTCCGTGACGATGGCAGTGCAACTCTTATCTGGACGACTCATCCCGTTGGTCCTTATGCAATGGATATTGGTCATTGGTCACTGGAAATTATTAATATTCAGACCGTTCCCGAACCTGCTTCACTGTTTCTCATTGGTTCAGGCCTTGCTGGGTTGGTAGGTTTGCGAAGGAAAAAATAGATGTAGTGCTGGATTTTAAGGTTCTAGTTACTCCATGAAAGTGGGGAAGAAAATCAGAAAATTAAAAGAGGAAAATACGATGAAAAAACTTTTTTTGGCACTAATGATGGTTTTGGCAATGGCTCTCAATGTACAGGCGGAAAGTGTCGACATTATAGCCGGCGCTTTTGCCATGGGCCCTGGCAATATCCCGGAAATCAACGGTAATGGTGATCAGTTTAATCGCTTGGGCCCGCTGGATCTGACTGATCCTATGCCGTATCTGGGCCCGGGCCAGGAGGGGGCTCAGTCCATTGGTTTTGATTTTGGTTTCTTTGGGCCGGTTGGTATCTATACCACTTCTGTGCCTGTCCTGAGCCTTGATGGATCGGATCTTTCCGGCTGGACCTGTGCATGGAGTGCGAACACTTTCAATATGGGCGCAACGAATGTTAACACAGTTGATAATGGTGACGGCACCTGGACCATGGATTGGTCGTCCACTGTGGTGGGCGGTCCTTTTGCGGGCCAGGTTGGCAACTTCATTCTTAAGGTCGTTGCACCAATATTCAGTCCCTATGCCAGTGTAGCAATAGAGGTGACTGGTGGTTTGAGTCAAGAATGTACCATTTTGGGAGGGAGTGACATTTCCGCCACAGCTGTGGTTACGTTGATCAATGGTGCTGAATTGGATTACATCACGTGGAGTTTGGATGGTGAATACGCTGGCAGTGGCGAGAGCCTGGATGTCTTCACGAGCCTTGGTGCGCACACTTTGCAGGCCATGGTAACGCTGATCGATGGCACTACTAATGAAGGACTAGTGGATGTGCAGATTGAGGATACAACCCCGCCTGAGTTATATGTCGCTTTTATCGATAAAAAGACCGGTGAGGAAGTAACCTCCATCAACGATGTTTCTGCCAAGCGACTGATGGCCTATACCGAGGCCACCGATATCTGCGATCCGGCTCCGATGGTTGAGGTCAATGGAGGCTTCGCTCTCAGCAGCGGCGATGTTTTAAAGTTGAAGGGGAAGGCGGACAAGGTGGTCATTAAAACTCCGGAACTTCGATTGTTGGGTGTGGCTACAGATGCCTCGGGAAATACTGCTGCGGCCAGTACCAACTTTTTGCGCTCGGAATAAACAAGGTGTGCCTGCCAGCGTTATTGTTGAGCGGACTTTGTATGTTTGATATCGCCCTACGGAAGCGAGCATCAGCGTTTTTATGGGATAAAGGACTTTACATATTTCTCTGCCATGCGGGTGGGGCAAATATGAAGAACGAAAATAATCTAACTGGAGGATGACAATGAAAAAGATACTCTTTTCGATAATCTTGTTACTGGGTACGGCTTTAACGGCAAACGCTGCCACAGTAAATATTTTAGCCGGTGCCTTTGCCATGGGTGATGGAAATATTCCGGTAATTGGCGGTAACGGTGATCAGTTTGAAATGCTGGGGGTGTTGAGTGAGGATTATTATCAGCCCGAAGGTCTTGCCGGATGCGAATATAGCACTGTCGCTGGTTTTAATTTTGGTTTTTTTGGGCCGGTCGGGGTTTTAACTGACGAATCTTTTGGACCGTTGCCCTCCTTGTCGCTGGCTGGCTCAGACCTGTCTTCCTGGACTATCAATTGGTGCGGCAATATCATCCCTATGGGCGCAACGAATGTTAACACAGTTGACAATGGTGATGACACTTGGACCATGGATTGGAGCGCCACCGTTGTTGGCGGTTCGTTTGATGGTCAAACCGGCAATTGGGTTCTCCAGACCACTGCCCCTGTACCCGAACCCGCCTCATTGTTGCTTATTGGCTCCGGTGTCGCCGGTTTGGTGGGGATGAGAAGGCGGAAAAAATAGAAACTGATCAAGGCAAAAAAACAAAATCAAATAGGAGAATAGGATGAAAAAGCTTATGTTTGCAGCAATGATTTTCTTGGCAATGGCAGTGAATGCGAACGCATACTCTGTCGACATCATAGCCGGAGTCATGTCAAATGGCGATGGCAATCCGCCCGATGGTTTCACCGGATTAACCGTAAGCGGAGGGCCGGCCGACCTGTTTGATCGCTTGGGGCCGCTTGATCTGACCAATCCCATGCCGTATCTGGGACCGGGCCATGAAGGGAATCAGTCCATCGGCTACACTTTCGGCTTCTTTGGGCCGATGGGCATCTTTACCACTTCCGCGCCGGTCTTGAGTCTTTCTGGTTCTGATTTCTCCGGTTGGTGTGTTGCATGGAATGGGTGGACATCGAACATGGGTGCTACTAATGTGCACACAGTTGACAATGGCGACGGCACCTGGACCATGGATTGGTCCGCCACGACTGTGGGTGGCTCCTTTGATGGGAGTACGTGGTACTATATGATCCAGACCACCGCCCCTGTCCCCGAACCGGCTTCCCTGTTGCTCATTGGTTCTGGCCTTGCTGGGTTGGTCGGGCTCAAGCGCCGGAAGAAATAGGAATTGGTCTAGGTAAGACATAAAATTATCCAACAAAGAGGATAACAATGAAAAATCTTTTGTTTGCAGTAATGATATTTTTGGCAATGGCAGTGAATGCCAATGCATACAGTGTTGACATTGTAGCCGGCGCCTTTGGCTTGGGCGAGGGTAATATTCCGGAAATCGGCGGCAACGGCGACCAATTTGATCGCCTGGGGGAGCTTGATTTGACCAATCCTATGCCTGTTCTGGAGTACAATGGCAATGGCACCATCGGCTTCATGTTTGGTTATTATGGTCCAATGGACATCTGGACCAGCGCCGCACCTGTCCTTAGTCTTGCCGGTTCTGATTTCTCTGGTTGGTCGACCTTATGGGGCATCAGTTGGTACTCCATGGGTGCTACCAATGTTCACACGGTTGATAATGGTGATGGCACTTGGATCATGAATTGGAGCGGCACCATTAATGGTGGGTCACTTGATGGGCAAACTTACAACTGGGTTCTTCAGACCACTGCGCCTGTCCCCGAACCTGCTTCACTCTTACTCATGGGCTCTGCCCTTGCCGGTTTGGTTGGGATAACGCGTCGGAAGAAATAGGAAATACTTAACTAGAGGATAGCAATGAAAAATCTTTTATTTGCAGCAATGATAGTTTTGGCAATGCCTCTAAATGGTTTGGCGGCAAGCGTCCAGGTGGTGGCCGGTGCTTTTAACATGGGTTACCTAGCTGAAATCGGTGGCCATGGTTACCAGTTTGATCGTTTGGGTGCTTTGGATTTGTCCAATCCCATGCCGGACGATCTGATAAGTGGTAATTCCGATATTGGTTTTTGGTTTGGCTTTTTGGGATTGATTGACATATGGACAAGCGCACCTCCTACTTTGTCCCTTTCCGGTTCCGATCTTTCTGGTTGGTCCTGGAGCCGAGATGCTTCTCAGGCCACTAACCAAGGTGCTACCAACGTCCCCACAGTGGACAATGGAGATGGAACTTGGACCATGACCTGGAATTCACTCTTCCTCGGAGATGTGTGGTATGGTCAAACCGGCTACTGGCAGGTGATGGTCACTGCTCCCTCCGATGTACCCGAACCCGCTTCCCTGTTGCTTATAGGATCTGGTATTGCGGGACTAGTTGGGTTGGGAAGAAGGAGAAAATAATTTTAAAACAAACGAATAATTTGACTTGAACTTTGACGATATTTGAGTCTCCATGGGGTGCCATATAGGCACCCATTGGAGAAATGATTGTTACATCTCTTGAGCTTAGATTCTGATTTTTCCAGAAAGAACCTTCTGCAACCCTTCAATCATCTGATCGATTTCTTTCTCGGTTACCACCAGGGGTGGGAGGCAACGTAATACAGCTCCACCCGCAAAGTTCATCAGAATACCTTCTTCAAAAAGAGCATTGATAATCGCTGGCCCTTGCTCGCATGCCTTTTCGGTAAGAACGAGTCCCTGAATAAGGCCTTTGCCACGGACACCGGTAGCGATGTCCGGGTGGGAATCGGCAATTTCTTGTAACCGACCGGCAAGGTATTCACCCTTTTTGCTGACGGATTTCAGAAAACCATCTTCCAGCATGATATTCAATGTGGCAATGCCAGCAGCACATACAACGGGATTACCGCCAAATGTGGAGGCATGGGTGCCTGGAATAAATTCAGCACCGATCTCTTTGGTAGTTAACATGGCACCTATGGGTAGGCCGTTGCCCAAGGCCTTGGCCAAAGTCATAATGTCCGGCGTGACTCCAAGTTGCTCATAAGCAAAGAGAGAGCCGGTACGGCCCATACCCATCTGTACTTCATCGAAGATGAGCAGAAGATCATGTTTGTCGCAGATGGCCCGGATTGCTTTAAGATACTCCGGAGTTAATGGGCGTACTCCACCTTCTCCCTGCAGCGGTTCGCAGAGAATAGCACAGGTCTGTGGGGTAACCAGCTTTTCAATGGCAGCAGCATCTCCGAAAGGCGCATGCACAAAACCATCCGGCATGGGCTCAAAGCCAGCGTGAAATTTGGGCTGGCCGGTGGCGGCAACGGTGGCAAGTGTCCGGCCATGGAATGAACTCTCTAAGGAGATTATTTCGTATTTACCAGGTCCGCTCTTTTTCCGGGCTATTTTAATGGCCGCTTCATTGGCTTCTGCACCACTGTTTGCAAAGAAAATTTGCTCGGCAAAGGAATTTTGCACTAAAATTTCAGCAAGCTCCGTTTGCGGAGTGGTGTGAAACAGATTTGAAACATGGGTAAGTTTACCCGCCTGGTTGCAAATGGCCTCGGTCACTTCCGGGTGACAATGACCAAGGTTGCAGACAGCAATACCCGCTAAAAAGTCAAGATACTCCTTGCCATCTACATCTGTGATTTTACATCCTTTACCATCTGTGATGGTGGCGGGAAACCTTGCATAGGTGGGCATGAACACGTTATTACTCCGATTCATCCAGGATTGATTTTCGCTCATTGTACTATCTCCGTACCGATACCTTGCTGGGTAAAAATTTCAAGGAGGATAGCATGTTCTATTCGTCCGTCGATTATGTGGGATTTACCGACTCCTCCAGCCACTGCATGGCGGCAACATTCAACCTTGGGGATCATGCCGCCTTCTATGATGCCGGACTCAACGAGCCGTTCGGTTCCAGGGCAGGTAATGGAAGAGATAAGTTTTCCTTCTTTGTCTAAAACACCCTGCACATCGGTGAGTAATACAAGTTTTTCGGCTTTGAGTTCCGTTGCCACAGCACCAGCCACCAGGTCGGCGTTGATATTATAAGAGCAGCCGTCTTCTCCAACTCCTACCGGAGCGATAACCGGAATAAAATCCTGGGCATCAAGGGTCTCGAGGATGGCTGGATTTACTTTGGTGACTTCGCCAACCCGGCCAATATCGATGATTTCCGGTGGTGCGTCTTTGGCCATACTTTTCACAATACTCCGTTTTCTTGCCTTGATAAGATCGCCATCCCGGCCAGAGAGGCCGACAGCTTTGCCGCCATGGTAGTTGATAAGTCCGACAATTTCCTTATTGACCTTGCCAACCAGAACCATTTCCACCACATCCATTGTTTCACCGTCAGTCACTCGCATCCCTTCAACATAATTGGATTCTATTTTCATCTTATCCAGTACTTTGTTGATTTGCGGGCCACCACCATGAACAATTACCGGGTTAATACCAATGTATTTCATGAGGATGATGTCCAGGGCGAAGTTCTTTTTCAGCTCTTCATCCACCATGGCGTGACCACCATATTTGATGACCACTGTTTTACCGTAAAATTCCTTAATATAAGGAAGGGATTCTATGAGAATTTGGGCTTTTTCCATGCCTTGTTGCATATTGTCACCGTTTATTGAACAAAATAAAAAGGAGTGTTTGATGGCGTTCTATCATACTGGTGGGAAAGGAAGAAGTAAAGAGAGTATGAGTGAGTAAAAGGGCAGAAAAAGAGGAAAACAAATGCATATACCAACGTATGGCCAGCAGATAATATTACAGGAATGAGTCAGCAGTTGGGCATTTTTTTCAGGGCTTTACTTAAATTTACTATAAAGTTAAGATAGTGGTATACTCTTTGCATAATGGATGTGGTCTCCTTGTCGGCGACCGTGCAGTAAAGGAGAAACACTTTGGTGTATTTTAATATACGGAGGAGATTTTCTTCCCGTAAAAGTTTTCTGATCTTGTTGTTTGTATTGTTGGGGGCAGCAGCATTAGTTCCAGGTGATTTTGTAACGGCTGCTGAACAAGCCCCCATTAGCATTGAAGCAGATCAGATGGAGTCTATCCGCAAGGATGACGCGGTTGTTTTTACAGGTAACGTAGAGGCAAGACAGGGTGAGATGGCCATTCACGCTGACGAAATGACGGTTTTCTATCAAAAAACGTCGGCTGGCAATGCTGCGGGGGTTACGGATAAAGAAAGTATCCGAAGGTTTGTTGCTCGAGGCCACGTGAAAATTATTAGGCAGGATTGGGTGGCCACCGGTGATGGCGTGGAATACATGGCGGATGAACGAAAAGTTTTGCTCACCGGCAATACAAAAGTGGAACAAGAGGGCAATGTGGTTTCAGGTGATCGGGTTGTATTGTACCTTGACGAAGGCCGCAGTGTTGTAGAAGGCAATGAAGAAGGTGGTCGGGTGAAAGGTGTTTTTTACCCGCCATCGAAATAATAAACATTGAGACTATTGCAATTGCAGTAACAGTCTATTCATTTGGAGAGATAAACGGTTGGCACGGCTTGAAACCGAAGATCTGGTTAAACAATATAAGAAGCGAAGGGTGGTGGATCGCATCAGCCTTAAGTTGGAAACCGGAATGGTGGTTGGCTTACTGGGGCCCAATGGTGCAGGGAAAACAACATCTTTTTATTCCATTGCCGGTTTTGTAAGGCCTGATGCTGGCCGGGTATTGCTTGATGGAGAGGATATTACCGGGTTGCCTATTCATAAAAGGGCATTGAAAGGAATATCCTACCTGGCTCAAGATCCTTCGGTTTTTAAGAAATTGACGGTTGAAGAGAATGTCCGGATTGTCTTGGAACCTTTGGGGATACCCAAAAAAGAGATTGATGCACGGGTAGAAAGTCTAATGCATGACTTGAAAATAGAATACCTGGCAGGTCATCGAGCTGGTTCTCTTTCCGGAGGTGAGCGACGGCGGGTGGAAATTATGAGAGCGTTGGCTACCCAGCCTCGTTTTGTTCTTCTGGATGAACCTTTTGCCGGAATTGATCCTTTATCTGTAGCTGATCTCCAGCACATCATTCATGACTTACGTGATAAAGGATTAGGGGTTCTCATTTCAGACCATAATGTTCGGGAAACTTTATCGGTATGCGATTATGCATATATTGTAAACTCAGGTAAAGTTCTCATCAGTGGGAATGCAGATGAAATAGTGGCAAATGACATGGCGCGAAAGATGTATTTGGGAGAAAATTTCAGCATGTAACTGTAGGTAATTTGCACTTTCTGTGCTCGTTTTAGGGGAGCGAGGCATACATGGGTGCATGGAGGGGGAATGGTACTGGAACTTAGACAGAACCTAAAGCTGGTCCAGCAATTGGTGATGACTCCCCAATTGCAGCAGGCTATAAAGCTTTTACAACTAGCCCGACTTGAATTGGCTGACACCATTCAGCAGGAAATTGAGCAGAATCCTGTCTTGGAAGAAGTAGCGGCTGGAACAGAGGCTGAAGCCGGCCCCACCACAGAAACGGTGTCTCCTGACTTGCCTCAAGAAGCCCCTTCCCAAGAAAAGACCAGTGAGGTCAATGTTGAGAGCTCATCGTCTTTTGAAGAGATTAATTGGAATGATTATGAAAATGAATATGAACGCAGCTCTTTTTCCTCTCGGCCTGTTGCTTCAAGCGATTTGCCCTCACGTCTTGATATCTTAGCGCAAAAATCAGACTTACAATCACATCTCACATGGCAGCTCAATTTTTCCGGGGTATCTGAAGAAGAAAAGGAGGTCGGCCAGTTTGTCATTGGCAACCTCAACCGAGATGGCTTTTTGGATATTGAGGAAGAGGAAATTGCTAAAGAAATCAAGGTGCCAATTGAGGTTGTTCAGAAAATAATCTCAAAAATCCAGGAGCTTGATCCTCCCGGTGTTGCGGCGCGAGACGTTCGAGAATCACTTCTTTTACAGCTGGAGCGGCTCGATCTTTCTAAATCCCTTGCCCATATATTAGTCAGAGATCACCTGAAATTGCTTGAAACGAAAAACTACCGTGCCATGATTAAAGAGAGTGGCCGTTCCATGGACGAGGTAAAAGCTGCTGTTGATGTTATTATCAACCTCGACCCATTTCCAGGTCGTATTTTTTCCGACGAGGAGCCTCAGTATATTGTCCCCGATGTCTACGTATATAAGATGGGGGATGAATATGTGATTATGCTCAATGATGAGGGATTGCCAAAGCTGCGGATCAGTTCTTATTACAAAGATATTTTGAAAAAGGAGAAGAAGGCCCCTACTGAAACCAGGGATTACATCCATGATAAAGTGCGTTCTGCTACCTGGCTCATTAAAAGTATCCAACAACGGCAGAGGACTATATACAGAACGGTTGAGAGTCTTATCAAGTTTCAAAGAGATTTTTTCGAAAAGGGAGTGGGCCATCTCAAGCCATTAATTTTGCGTGATCTTGCTGAAGATATTGAAATGCATGAGTCGACTATTAGTCGAGTTACAACAAATAAATACGTCCATACGCCACAGGGTACATTTGAACTGAAATATTTTTTCAACACCGGCATTGAAAGTTATGACGGTGATAATGTGGCTTCATTGAGCATTAAAGCAGAGATCAAAAAAATGATTCAAGGTGAGAATTCTGAAAAGCCCTTGAGCGACCAAGCTATTTCCAACATGTTCAAAAAGGACGGGGTGAAAGTTGCCCGGCGGACCGTTGCTAAATATAGAGAGCAGCTTGGTATCCTGCCTTCAAGATTCAGGAAAAATTACAAATCAACCAATTGATGTTGCATGTTTATCCAACAAGGGCTTTGTTAGTACCTTGTTTCTTTTGTCCCTTTATAATTGTACTGATAATAAAGAAAGAATTGACCTGTATTTCTGTTCGAACAATTAATTATATACTCTTTTCTACGAGAAGATATGATGAGGTAAAAGTGTGAGTGGTGTATGGAATGAAGCAAGGATTCATGCAGGGTTATCTTGTTCTTCAAAGGGCGAAGTATTGCAAGAACTTGCAGAACTGGCGGCAAAGTCCATTGCAGGAATTGACGAGCAACAGGTTTTACAATTGCTTTGGGAGCGAGAAAAGATAGCATCCACTGCCAAGGGGAATGGGGTGGCAATTCCCCATGCTTCAGTGTCAGGATTGTCACAGATAGAATTATTTTTTGCCAGGAGTGTGCCGGGCGTTGGTTTTGAGGCGTTGGATGGCCGGCCAATACATTTTTTCTTTTTATTATTGGCACCTGAAAATGCCAGCGAATCTTATTTACCCTGGTTGGGACGAATTACGCAATTTGCCGGCCTACCGGTTATTAGAACAAGGTTGATGCAGGCATCTACTGTTAAAGATTTGCAGGAGATTCTTGTTGAGATGTAAGAAAAAAATATAAGCTAAGAATTTCCTCCATATCTCACTTAGCTTCCGTTTACGGATGTCTCTCCATTGGCTGAACGACTCAATATGGTCACATCGCCATTATTAATTTTAATTTTACGGAACTCTTTTAGGCCTAAATCCTTGTAATGTAATACGAGACAACGCAAAACGATGAGATGGCTAACCAAGGCGGCCTTTTTCCCTGGATTATCCGAAAGGATTTTTTCAACCTCTGAAACAGCCCGCTTCTGTACCTGGTCAAGGGTTTCACAACCAGGTACCAGAAATTCATCAGGATGTTCCAGCCAGGTCGGATATTGAGGGCCAAAGCGAGAACGGATTTCGTTTTTAGTTAATCCATCCCAGTGGGGTAGGTATATTTCGTCAAAGGCATCCATCGGACACACGGGAGCATTATTTGTGGTCCCTATGATTTCAGCGGATTCCGTTGTTCGGGTCGATGGTCCGCAGAACACTGCTTCAATGTCGTGGCTTTGCAGGGATTGTGCCACCTGGGCTATCTGTTCTCGTCCGTCTTGGTGGAGAGGTTCATTGGTTCGGCCGGCAAAGCGGTTTTCATTGTTTGCTGGTGTAACCCCATGACGAAGTATAAATAATTGGCTTTGCATAGTAGGCCTTTTTGTCTCTGGCGAGAAAAGCTGTAATAAAGTGAAGAAGAGATAATTTAATTCAAAATGCCCGCCACTTGATCAGGTGGAGAATCCTATGGGAAAAAAGACTTGCTGATGTTTGATGACTTGGAGTACCTTCCCCAATCAAGCCTTAACCTGTCTGAAGTTTACCGGACTTGTTTTTAAGACCTTTCATAAGAGAAAAGTGAAAACATGACAACCATAAAAGAACAATCATCAAGAAAAATGAACCCGGGCAAACTGTCGACATGGGTGCTTTTTTTCTATTTTCTCATACAACCCGCCATAGCATTTTCTGCCAATACGGTCACTGTAGCAATACTGCCAATGGAAGCGCAGGATGTCTCCCAGATGAATAGCGTGAAGGAAGGGGTCCGCAATATGCTGACAAGTCGATTGTCAGCTGAAGAAGGCATAGAGCTCCGTGCAGTAGCATTTGTGGATCGTATTCTCAAGCAAGAGGGAATAGGGTGGAGCAGGCAGGATATGACGCCATTATTTGACCCTTTAGATGTGGACTATCTTTTATTGCCTGAAGTGGTTTCCAATGAATCGGGCTGGACTCTGCAGGTTCAGCTTTTTAATCCTTTTGCCGAGGGACATGCCGCTCACACTTTCGAAAGTAAGGGAACCGCAACTGGCCAATTAGTGGCGGGTGTGAGTCGGTTAGTCAGTGAGGTTGCTCTTTTTATAAGAGATCTTGAGGAAAAGGCGGCAGTGGAAGACCAAGTTGGTCAATCAGCTGTAGCTTTGAAGAGCGAAGATCTTGCCTCATTTCGAACAGCTCACCCGGAGCGCAGCAATCCAGAAATTGTGGCTTTAGCAGGTGCATTTCGACTGGATAAACCGACCTCACAAGCGGAATATTCACTGTTTCTTACAGCCATTGGATCCGGAGACATCGATGCAGATGGCAATGATGAGGTTGTTTTGTCGGGTGAGTCGTATCTTGTTGTTAAGCGTTTTCAGAAGAAGGAAATGCAACAATTGGCGGTTTTTCCAATGCCGTCCGGGGTGACGGCTCACAGCGTTGGTATTGCCGACTTGAATGCAAACGGTGTTGCTGAAATTTATGTCAGCGGCATGAAGGACGAAAAGCCCAGTTCATTTGTAATCGAATGGACTCCCCGTGGTTTCTTGCTCCTCGCATCTTCAATTCCCTGGTATGTGCGAGTCTTAGATATGCCAGGTGATGGCAAAGTACTCGTTGGTCAACAATTTGTAGGTGACAATGCCGGTGTTGTTTCTAAACTCTTTTGGAAAAATAAATCTTTAGAAGCTTCCGGAAAGCTCCATTTACCACGCAAGGTTAATCTTTTTGATTTCTCTATGGCTGATCTTGATGGAGATGGTGAAAGTGAAATTGTCAGTATTACCGACGATGGCCACTTGCAAGTTCATGATGCTCAGCACAAGCAATTATGGCAAAGCGAAGATTTTTATTGCGGCACCTATCGAGCAATGGCCGGTGGAAAAGTTGATGATGCACTGAATCCTCTTTTTTCTTCCGAGCACAAATTAATGCCTGTGCCTTCTAGAATTGTCATAACTGACTTTAATCATGATGGGAAAAATGACATTGTTGTGAATAAAAATCCCAAAACCATAGTAAGGATGTTTGAGGATGAAGCATCCTATCCCAGTGGAGTAATTATCGGATTTGTTTGGAACGGGGAACGGTTGCAGGAAGCGTGGCGAACCATGCCTTTTGAGGGATATGTGGTTGAGTACCATTTGGGTAAAGCAATCGAAAACAATGTCGGAAATCCAGTAGTATCAGAACCGAGTCCATTACGTTTGATTGTGGGTATGAGGCCCAAGGAAGGGCTTTTTCAATCGGATACTGGCAAGAGCCGGATTTACTTCTTTGAAATGAACCTGCATTGGCTTTAATGCAGCAATCAGCTTAACAAAAATGAGTTCGGAATAATTATTGTTCTTCTCTGTGTCGGGAATCAAGATCGCGGATAAATGTCTTTATTACAGATAGTTGCCTGTATGTAAGTTACTTAGCTATTTAAGGCTTAACTCTTTAGTTGATTTTGATTCGTATTACGCTGAACGCTGAACGCTGAACGCTTCTACAAACATTTGTCCAAAATTTCTTTAGCTTCTTCGTTGTCGGAATCCATTCGAATTACTCTCGTGGCCCATTTTTCCGCCCGGACAATTTTATTCATCGCTAAATACGTTTTGGCCAGTGTCAACCAAAGGTCGATGTCAGTTTCAATTTCAAGAGCCGCTTGTTCTAATGTCTTCATTGCTTCAGGTAGCTGAGCCTGGTGGAAAAGTGATATTCCGAGGTGTTTAGCAATTTGCACTCGTTCTGGAGCAATCTTGAGCAATTCCCTGCTTGCTTTTGCCGCCATGTCATGGAGCCCGTTTTCAGCACAAAATGCGATGAGCTTTTCTCTCATATCCAGGTCATTGCTGTTGATTTTAAGCACCAGTTTTATGACCTTCTCCGCCTCAGTTATTTGATTTTGTTTGATGATGAGGCGGGCAAAATTGAGAGCACGTTCGGCATTTCGAGGACTGATAGTAAGAGCATTGGAATAACTTGATATTGCCTTGTCTGTCTCTCCTAATTCGTAATAGATTTGACCAAGATAATGGTATGAATATACGTCAAGCCGGTTGAGGCTGGTTGCTTTTTTGAAGAAAACAAGGGCGTTCTGGAGATTCCCTTTTTTAAAAAATAATCTGCCAATCTCTCTAAAGGGCCGAGAACTTGAGGTGTCACTGGTAATGATAACTTTAATAGCCTGGATTGCAGCGTCCAGATCCCCTTGCTCTTCAAGGATTTTTGCTTTACGGAGTTGCAGGGTGGTTTGTCCAGGATTTGCCGCTTTGGCAAGAAGTTCGTTGATTTTTTGCTCTAAAGATGCGGTTACAAAAGGCTTGGTCATGTAAGCATCCACATCATGTTCGGCAGCTTCGGCAACTACCTCCATATTAGCTTCAGCGGTGATCATCAGGAAAGGAATTTCCCTGAGTTTTTGGTTTTCGCGAATACGATTAAGTAATTCCGTGCCGGTCATTTTGGGCATGAAATAATCAGAGATGATGATGTCAACCGGTGGATTGGCCTTTTCCAGGACTTTCAAGGCTTCTACGCCGTTATTTGCCTCGAGAAAATGGCGTCCATAATTAATGAGCTTTAACATAGAGCGAATGGAGTGCCGCATAGTGTCCACATCATCCACTATGAGAAAGGTCATTTTTCCCGGAGGAATCATAAATGGGCCTCCCACATTTCTTCTTTACCTCTTGGTTTGAATGGAAGAAAAAAGGAGAAACAGCTGCCACCTTCAGGCATGTTCTCAACACTTATGCTGCCTCGATGTTTCTCAACTGCCAGTTTACAAAAATAAAGGCCGAGACCGGTGCCGGTACGATAATTCTGTCGATCCTGTAAACGAGCATATTTTTCAAAAATAGAGACTTTTTCTTCTTGGGGAATGCCAGGCCCCTGATCAATGACATAGAAGTCCAGCCTGTTTTTGTCAGTTGGCATTTTACATCCCAGGGTAATACTCATCCCCTCCTTTGAGTAACTCAAGGCATTCATTATTAAATTTTGTAGGACACGCAGGATGAGTCCCCGATCAATATTGAGCATAGGCGGGGTGTCGGGGAGCTGGAGGATCAGGTCTACTTTTTTTAGAGCAGCGAGCCCTTTGGCGCTACTTTGTGCTTCTTGTAACAGTTGTTCAGGGGAGATTTCCTGCTTCAGCAGTTTGAGTTTTCCGTCTTCCAACTTTCCGATGGTGCCGAGATTTTCAGCCATGCGGACGGCTCTGTCACATCCCATTTGTGCTGCTTCCACGAAGCTTTTATTCTCTTCGGAAATGCTATAAGACATGATGTCGAGATTGGCCATAACCTCAGAAAGAGGACCCTTGAGGTCGTGGATGAGCATGCGTGAGAGATTGGGGCGCATATCCTCTTGGCGCTTCAATTCCCTATTTCTTTTGCGCAATGTATTGCGTTGAGTCTTGATTTTTTCAGCAAGGTTTCCCTGAATTATGAGTGAAAAAATAAAGGCACTGAAATCAAGAAGGAAGGAGATGTCATCCTGTAAGAAATTGGTTTGACCGCTTTTGTCTGAGACATTGATGACTCCAACAAGACGGGAATTTTCGATAATTGGGGCTGAAATGAGAGCGTCTTTTTTATAGGTATCAGCCCTTTTATCAAAGCGTTTGTCCGTGGTGATGTCTGAAATGAAAAG
Organism: uncultured Desulfobulbia bacterium; assembly: GCA_964443295.1. Lineage (GTDB taxonomy): Bacteria > Desulfobacterota > Desulfobulbia > Desulfobulbales > CG2-30-60-27 > CAYUCH01. Next base: position 22,481 of record CAYUCH010000005.1, read on the forward strand.
AGGCTTTTTGTTTTTTGCGACCCAGACAGCTATAGAATCACCATCAAGAGATTGCTTGCAGTTGATAAGCTCTTTCCGGCTGGCAGCTTTGACCACAAGCTCTTTATTTTCTAAGAGCATGATGGAGCCTTGCTCAACTCCCAGGTGGGCCAATATTTCCCTTAGGGCAGTATCAAGACGTGCCTCAAAAGTCAGCCTTGGGGCAGTGGTGATTTTTACAATTTGAAAAAAACTTTCCAGCAGCCTGTTGGCTGTTGCAAGGTCATTTATTTTATGGGAGGTGGTCTTCACTTCCTTAGTACTTTTTTTAGTGCCAGTTTTTTTCTTCATTGCACCTCTTCCTATTCCCATTCACAAAGGTTCACCGGAGGACACGGAATTATTGTAACTCTAATTCCAACCGGGTAACAACAGGTAAGTACAAGTGGCACAGATTTACCCCAAGGGCACTTCTTTCAGGGCGCGTGTAAGCAGGCCGGTGAGTCTCTACAGGTATGTTATGTGAGATGGCCTGCTTGCGCGAAGATGGGCTGGTTGTATGTCCCTATTCCCATTCTATCGTGCTAGGCGGCTTAGAAGAAATGTCGTATACAACCCGGTTAACTCCACGTGTTTCGTTGATAATTCGGTTTGAAATACGCTCCAAGAGCTCATATGGCAGCTTTGACCAGTCGGCAGTCATGGCATCTACAGAATCAACCGAGCGCAGGGCAATAACATTTTCATAGGTTCGTTCGTCGCCCATAACCCCCACTGTTTGAATGGGAAGCAGGACAGCAAAAGATTGCCATACTTTGCGATAGTATCCCGAGCGTTTCATCTCCTCTAGCACAATAACATCTGCCTGACGTAAGATATTCAGCCGTTCTTCGGTAACTTCCCCAAGAATACGGATGGCCAATCCAGGACCGGGAAACGGCTGTCTGAAAATGGCTTCTTCCGGGAGTCCAAGTTCAAGGCCGACTTTTCGTACTTCGTCTTTAAAGAGTTCTCGTAAGGGTTCAAGAAGTTCAAGTTTCATCACCTCTGGAAGCCCACCGACATTGTGATGACTTTTAATGACCGCAGATGGTCCTTTAAAACTGATACTTTCAATGACATCGGGGTACAAGGTTCCCTGGGCTAAATAATTAACTTCTCCCAGCTTGTTCGCCTCTTTCTCGAAAATTTCGATAAAGCCGTAACCGATGCGCTTTCTTTTTTCTTCAGGATCGACAATACCATCGAGTCGTTCCGTGAAATATTGCCGGGCGTCGACATGAATGACCTTGAGGCCTGTCTTCTTCTCAAAGAAAGAAAGAACACTTTCTGTTTCACCGGTTCGCATGAGACCATTATCAACATAGATACAAGTGAGTTGATCGCCTATGGCTCGGTGAACCAATGCAGCGGTAACAGAGGAGTCAACGCCGCCTGATAAAGCACAGATTACTTGCTGATCGCCTACTTTGGCCTTGATGTCCTCTACAGTGGTTTGTACAAATGATTCCATGGTCCAGGCTGGTTGGCAATTGCACATTCCAAAAATAAAATTCCGCAAGACATCAACACCAATAAGGGTGTGAGCCACCTCAGGATGAAATTGTACACCCATTAAAGGTTTACTTTCATGCCTGATGGCTGCATTGGGAGAATGTTCACTGGTAGCAGAGATAGCAAATCCATCGGGCAAGGATTCTACCCGGTCACCATGACTCATCCAGACTTGATATTCGGCCCGGTTTTCCTCCATGCCGGCAAAGAGTCCGTCAGTAATATGCACAGCGAGGTTGGCTTTACCGAATTCACGTTTGCTGGCCTTTTCTACAGCTCCACCCATTTGGGTGGTCATGAGCTGGCAACCATAGCAAATGCCTAATATGGGGATATCCATTTCCAGGATTGCCGGATCGCTGATAGGAGCATCTTTGTCATAGACTGAAGAGGGGCCACCGGAAAGGATAAGTCCCTTGGGGTTCATGGCTTTGATGTCATCCAGAGATATGTTGAAGGGATGTATTTCACAATACACTTTCTGTTCCCGAACTCGGCGGGCAATAAGTTGGGTTGTCTGGGAACCAAAGTCTAAGATAATAATTTTTTCAGTATGAATATCCATGCAAAAGCCTCAATGCTGCGAATTATATAAAAATGTAAAAACAGTCAATACTGGAAGTTCTTTTCTAAAAACTAGCCGCGCCGATAATTTGGTGCTTCCTTGGTGATACTTACATCGTGGACATGGCTTTCTTTAAGGCCGGCGGTGGTGATTTGAACAAAGCGCGCTTTTTTCCTGAGCTCCTGGATTGTTCGGGCCCCAACATAACCCATGCCTGATCGCAAGCCACCCATGAGTTGGAAAAGAATGTCGGAAAGCGGGCCGCTATAGGGTACGCGTCCTTCAATACCTTCGGGGACCAGCTTTGATTGGTTGCTGACGCCGTTTTGAAAATATCGGTCGCTGGATCCTTTGCGCATGGCACCAAGAGAACCCATGCCACGATATCCTTTATAGGTTCGTCCTTGGTAGAGGAAGGTTTCACCAGGTGTTTCTTCTGCCCCGGCAAACAGGCCACCCACCATAATACTATGGGCGCCAATGCCGATTGCCTTGGTGATATCACCGGAAAATTTAATCCCGCCATCCCCGATGATCGGTATGCCGTGTTTATCTGCAACTTGGGCACAATTGTGGATGGCGGTCATTTGCGGCACACCGACACCGGCAACAATTCGAGTTGTGCATATGGAACCGGGGCCAACACCCACTTTTATACAACTGGCCCCTGCTTTTATTAGATCCTCTGTGGCTTCGGCAGTAGCAACATTGCCGGCAATTATTTGCAGATCTGGAAAGGCATCTCTAATTGTCTTAACGGCATTCAGGACATTTTGTGAGTGGCCGTGGGCAGAATCCATAGCGATAATATCTACGTCAGCCTTGACCAATTGTTCCACATGACTGAGACAATCATCGCCAACTCCCACTGCAGCACCAACCCGCAATCTGCCGAGTTCGTCTTTTGCTGCATGGGGGTATTTTTTAATCTTTTCCAGATCTTTGATGGTAATCAGGCCTTTTAAGTCTTTGTTATCATCAACAACTAATAGCTTTTCAATACGATGCTCATGCAGGAGGGCCTTGGATTCTTCCAGAGTGATGCCAACAGGAGCTGTTACCAAGTTTTTACTTGTCATGGCTTCTTTGACTTTCATGGTCATGTCGGTGAGAAAGCGCATGTCCCGATTAGTCACAATACCAACCAGTGTTTTCCCCTTTAAAACAGGGACACCAGAAATCCTGTAAGTTCGCATGATTTCCGCAACATCACCAACCGTATTATCTTCCTTGATGGTTATGGGGTCGACAATCATGCCTGATTCTGATTTTTTGACTCTGATAACTTCTAAGATTTGCTCTTCAATGGACATGTTTTTGTGGATAATGCCGATACCACCTTCCCGTGCCATTGTGATGGCGGTTCGATGCTCGGTAACTGTATCCATCGCAGAACTTACCACTGGAATATTCAGGGTGATTGACTGGGTAAGTTGGGTCGAAAGATCAACCTCATTGGGCAACACTGCAGAGGCTGCAGGCGTCAGCAGAAGGTCGTCAAAAGTAAAGGCGTATTGTATTTCGTTAAGCCGCATGCTGGAACTCCTAAAAAAGCTATTGGGGTGAATTAATAATCTTATATGTTGCCATGTTTTATGGATAATAGTCAACTAAAGAAGCGTCTCAGCATGTGATTTCCCGTTGCCTCGGTGCTATTGATGCATTATGATGAATGCCCTTCTAATAGCCCGAAACCCAAAACCCAGAATATAGAAAATTAATCTCGTTGTGATTTTAAATATAAATCCGGATAATCCTCAAGAGAGACTCCTACGTCAGGTCGTTGATATGCTGAAGCAGGGTGCTGTGATCAGTTACCCAACTGACACTGTTTATGGCATTGGTTGCGACGTGTTTAACCAAAAAGCTGTGAAAAGGGTACATGAAATTAAACGCCGGCCCAAAAATAAGCCGTTCAGTTTCATGGCCTGCGGCTTAAAAAATGTCAGTAAATATGGTCATGTTTCAAATTCCAGCTATCGAATAATGAAACGCTTTCTACCAGGTCCTTATACGTTTATTCTACCCGCCATGAAAATTGTACCTAAGATAATGATCACCAAACAAAAAACCGTGGGTATCAGGGTACCAGAAAATAAAATCTGTATGCAGCTCGTTCAAATGTTGGGGAACCCAATCTTAACCACCAGTGCTGTGAGTCTGGAAGAAGGTACTTTGCCCTCCCATGCTTATGAGGTGGAGGAAGCTTTACGAGGTAGAGTAGATGTAATTATTGATGGAGGAGAATTGTTCCCAGCCCCTTCAACCATAGTATCGTTGGCAAGCGATATACCCGAAATAATCAGGTATGGTAAAGGAGATGTCAGTCAACTAGAGTAATTCGCTCTTGCGGTGGTCTCAGTGTTCACCCTATTTCTTTATGAGTGGATTCTTGATGGATTTACTCATGGTAAAGTGCAATGTTTTTCTGGGTGGTATATTCATGATCTTTTCAGTCTTTGGATTTTTTGAAACCTTCGCTTTGCGCTGACGAACTTCAAAGCTTCCAAAGCCACGTATCTCAACACGGCGATTTTCGAGCAGAGATTGAACCATGGTTTCCAGGATAATATCTACGGCCTGACCAATATCTTTCTTGAGATATCCTTCTAATTGTTCTGTGATATGAACAACAATGTCTTGCTTGAGAAGGTGTTTTTTTATCTCAGCAGGATCAAGGTCCTGATTAGCTGACGATTTTTGCATGCCGGGAAGATTAAGTTGCATGATATGCCTTTATTGTGCTGAAGAGCCATTTCCGGGCATAGCCCATTGGTAAAATAGCCCTGGGAATGATAAACCAATTCGATTAAAAAGGCTGTCGGTGCCTTCACTATTCAAAAATTCCAAGAAAGGAAACTTATCTCTCTTAGGGTAAATGAGGTGTGGCATTTTGGAGTCTGTTGCCAGCCCTCCTAATTCAGCAGCCAACAAAACTGCATCATTAAAATTACCATGATCATCCAACAGGCCGGCTTCTTTGGCCTGTTCGCCTGAAAATATCCGTCCATCAGCCATTGCCCGTACTTTTTCCAGCGGCAATAAGCGGCTTTCTGCTACAGCATGGATAAATTGCTCGTGGACATTATCAATAAGCGATTGGAGAAGGGCGCGTTCTTCCTCGGTGAGGGGACGACTTGGAGAGCCAATGTCTTTAAGTTTTCCACTCTTAATGACTTGGCTGCGATACCCTATCTTGGCAAAAAGATCTTCCAAGTTAACAAACTTAATTATTACTCCAACACTTCCGGTAATGGTCCCTGGATTAGAAATAATTTTTTCTGCACCAAGGGCAGCATAATAGCCGCCTGAAGCCGCAACAGAACCTAAAGATGCCACAACGGGTTTTTCTCTATTGGTTCGTTTGACTTCTTCGAAAATTTCCTGGGAGGCTCCAACCGTTCCACCGGGGCTATCCACCCTGAGTACAATGGCTTTTACCTTGCTGTTTTCACGGAATGCCACCAGATCACGGAGGGTTTCTTCAGGGGAAACGATCATACCCTGTAAGGAGATGATCCCAACTCCTTCCCGCAGCCCGAAAAATTCACTTTTTTCGGGCTGGGAAAAGGAGCCTATAATGAGCCGTATACCTCCAAAAAAGAGGATGAAAATTCCTGCCAGGATCAAAAAACCCGACAGCACGGGATGAAGTTGGCGAAAACCGTTTGTTGTCATAACCTATACAGGTACAGAACTTCGTTCGTGGTTTATGCCTCTTCTTCTTCCGGGCTGTCAGTGACTTCTTTGTCCATCTCTTCTTTCAGGAGATCACCAATGGTAGAAGGACCGTTGCTGGCTGTTTTTTTCTGGTAATCTGAATAATCACCATCTGCAGGTTCTTCAGTTAAAGCCTTAATTGATAAACCAATCTTACGGTCTTTGGCAGAAACATTAATTACCTTGGTGGTCAGCATGTCGTCGACATTGTACATGCCTACGGGAGTGTTGACTTTATCTTTGCTGATTTCAGAGACATGCACAAGACCTTCAATTCCCTCTTCAACTTCTACAAAAACACCAAAATCGGTAACATTGGTAATTTTGCCTTCAACAGATGAACCAAGAGGATATTTTTCAATGGCCTCTTGCCATGGATCTGGTGTGAGTTGTTTTACACCAAGAGAGAACCTTTCGTTTTCACGATCGATCTTCAAGACGACTGCTTGGATCATGTCATCTTTGGCATATTTCTCCGAAGGATGCTTGATGCGTTCTGTCCAAGAAAGATCAGAAACATGAATCAAGCCATCGATACCTTCCTCAATACCAATGAAGATACCAAAGTCGGTGATGTTTTTAATTTTTCCTTCGATGATAGAACCAACAGGATAGTTTTCTGTGACTAAATCCCAGGGATTCGTTTTCAGCTGTTTCATGCCCAGGGAAATTCGCTTGGCATCCACATCAACATTGAGGACCATTACCTCAACTTCATCGCCAACTGCTACTATCTTGGATGGGTGACGTGTTTTTTTGGACCAGGACATTTCCGAAACATGGATAAGGCCTTCTACGCCTTCTTCTAATTCGGCAAAAACGCCGTAATCGGTAATGCTTACAACCCGGCCGGTTGTGGTAGCATCGGCTGGATAACGCTCTTGAACAGTGCTCCATGGATCGTCTTTAAGTTGCTTAACACCCAGGGAGACCTTATCGGTGTCCTTGTCGTAATTAAGAACTTTGACTTCAATTTCATCACCAACCTTATATAACTTGGAAGGATGTGAAACACGTCCCCAGGAAAGATCTGTAATATGGCAAAGGCCATCCATGCCACCGAGGTCAACAAAGATACCATAGTCGGTGATATTGGTGATATTTCCCTTGATGAGGGCGCCTTCTGCCAGAGTTTCCCGCATTTTTTGTCGTAGAGAGGCTCTTTGCTCCTCAAGAATAACCCTACGGGAAATAACAACATTATTTCGCTTACGATTATATTTTAACACCTTGAAGTCAAAGGCCTGACCAATAAGGCCGTCCAGATCTTTGACGGGGCGCAGATCAATTTGAGAGTATGGCAGGAAGGCTGGCACGCCGATATCAACGGAAAGTCCTCCTTTTACTCTGTTTTCGATCCTACCCTGGATGGTGTTATCTTGTTCGTGGATGTTGGCGATCTCTTCCCAGACTTTGATGCCGATAGCTTTTTCTCGGGAGAGTTTAAGGCCACCTTCTGATTCTCTTTTCTCAACGAATACATCGTAGCTGTCTCCAACGGTAAGTTCGTCGGACTTGCCTTCTGTTTTGAATTCATTGAGTGAGATTTCACCTTCAGACTTGTCACCGATATCAACGATGGCAAAATCTTTGGTAAGGGCAATGATTGTGCCCTGTACTACTTCACCGACCTTTGCGACAATTTCATTTGCCCCAAATAATTCGGCAAAGCTTGCTCCTGCTGCACTGCTTTCATTGGTTGTTGTTGTACTTGTACCCATTGACGAGTTCCTCCTTCTTGATGTAGATCGCGGTTATATACCAAAGACCTTCTGCAAATACAAAGGTTTTTTTAAGGAATAGAGAGGCCTTTCCGGCTTTTAAGAATAAAAAGGGGTTGGATAGAAAATTGAAAGGGGAGAAAAGGCTGTCTTCAGGGGCATATAATCAAGATTATTTTCAAGGCTAAGGATGAGGTGAAGTCTGGTGCGATATGTCTTTTAACTTGCTGATTTTATTGTCTTTGCATATTTGTCTGAGGGGGTGTGTCGAGAGCAGCTCACAGTTAAAATACGTTGGGATGGTGAGTGCAAGCTGCCAGGATGAGAAAAGTTTTGTGTTGATTAGTTGTGTGGCGTGAATTTTTTTTGCATGATGAAATAAGCACTTTAATTACATGACGTATCTGAATTACTCGTCATCCACTATTATTTGGCTGTCCGGTGAAGTTTTGGCCTGATACATCGCCTTGTCTGCTCGGGTAATCAGGTTGGAAATATCGTCGTTCCATGATTTACCACCATGTCTTATGAATCGGGCCAGGCCGATGGAAAGATCTGTTGTGCCAAATCTAAGTTCACGATAGCTGCTGACAATACGGTGGGCTATTTGGCTTGCCTGATCCATACTGGTTTGGGGCAAGATGATGGTGAACTCATCACCGCCGTATCGATAGTTCTGGTCAACATTTTTTCTGGTTGTATTGGAGATTACCCGGCCAATCGATTGAAGAACATTATCCCCCGCTTGGTGACCAAATTGGTCATTATATTTTTTAAAACGGTCCACATCTACCATGGCTAAAAAGAGTGGGTATTCCTGGCGATGGGCCCTGTGCGCTTCTTCCCATAGTTTGATGTCGAAATAACGTCTGTTGTATAGGGAAGTCAAACTGTCACATGTAGAAAGACGTTCCAGTTCCCGTATTACTTTTTGTTCCCGCAGAATTCGGTTGAGTTTGGCCTCGAGCTCATCACGGCTGAATGGCTTGGCAATAAAATCACTGGCGCCTGCCTTGATTACATCGGTATAGCTTATGGTGTCGGAGTAACCGGTGGCCATGATGACATCGATGTTGGGATAAAATTTTTGAATGTGAGAAAGGAGCCCCATGCCATCAATCTCAGGCATCACCACGTCACTGATGACGATGTCGAAAGAAATGCTGTCCAATAGATTTATGGCCTGTTGCCCATCTTCAGCACTGACGGATTCGTATCCAAAAGATGAGATAAAAAGTTCCAGTAAACTTAAGACTGATGGGTCATCGTCAACCAGAAGTATCTTTTTAGGATCATCAACTGGTTTATTGTTGTCGTCGGAAATAGTCATGCAATATCCTTGGGTGGTCAAAAGCCAATTCCGGTAGTGCATCGGGTTGGAAAATTTCTGCCCGTTGGGCGTCGTCGCCGGCAACAGGTCGCCCCGTGGCCGTTGCAATGAAGACAGTGCTCACCGTGTGATGACGTGCATCTCGCTTAGGATCCGAATAGGTATGAAATTGTTGAAGATGACTAATTGACAGTCCGGTTTCTTCTTTTGCTTCTCTTGCGGCGGCTTCTTCAACGGTCTCACCATAGTCCACGAAACCGCCGGGTAATGCCCAGCCATATGGAGGATTGCGACGCTCAATTAATACAATTCCACCATCAATAGAAATGATTATATCGACAGTCAACAAGGGATTCCGGGGTTGTATGTTTTCACCGCATTTGGGGCATTGCATTACAGTATCCAATTCGTTGATTATTGGGTGAGTGAACACAGTTTGCCAATGGCCGACCAGCTATCTACTGTGGTGAAATTGTGCTGGCCTCGGTTCCATGGTTGATCAAAAACTATGGGCGTGATGCCGTTCTGGGCTAGGAGGTGGCAGGTTTCGGCCCGGTCGTCGACAAAAAATTCAAGCCCCCAATCCTTGATATATTCTGTTTTGCCATCATGGTCACCCATAGCCATAAGACGGGACCGGTTGTAGAGTTCTGCTCCCAAGGTGTGCAGAAGCCATTGGGCCACAGGTTCCCTCTCTGGCCTGGCAGTAATGAATGAGACGGTGGTGGCTCTCGAAAGTTCTTCCAAAACTTTTACTGCATTGGGCATGGGACGAAGGCCGGAACCGATCGGGTCATGGAGTAAACGCTCAAAAATTGCATCGACAAGATCTTCTTTCATGTCCAGACATTCGGTAACCTCAAAAGCGGTAATGTCTTCATGGCGTATTGCGGTGTGGCCGAATTCTTCTCTGGCAATACGGAGGAATGCTTCAGAGGTGTCTGCCACAACACCATCAATGTCAAAGCCAATAAGTTTAGGGTGAATCTGCATGGTGGTCCTTCATTAAATGTGAAGATTATAAATTACTCTAATTGGACGTCTTTGGCAAAAAAATCAATACCCATCTTTAACTATTTGATTTGTTTAGTGAAATCAGAATGTTGTGAGAGGGACATGTCGTTTGGCAGGGTTTGTTCATAATGACAAAACTTGACAAATGTGGTCTTCAGGGGCATACGTGTGCTGATATTTTTTAACTGTGCAACTGCATTTCATCTCCACCCAAACAGTCTATTTTACATGTCTATAGTATGCGTCGCTAGCCTGTTTGAACGGATTTAAAGCACATTTGAACAGTTAAATCCATAGAGTTTTGTTGCTATTAGTTTTTAAAAGCACATATTGTTAGCGGGAAAAAAGCTGCTGAACTTAAGTTGTTGGTTGATATTTTACACAGGTTGCCAGGTTGGTTAAATTAGAAAGAAAAAAAGTAGAGAAGAGCATTCTAGAGCCATTGATTATTTCACGGGCAGACCATCCAATCTCCCGCAAAAATATTGACCGTGAGGCTCTTAAGGTGATGTACCGTCTACGTGATGCAGGATACACGGCCTACCTGGTTGGTGGCGGAGTTCGTGATATTTATCTGGGTAAAAAGCCTAAAGATTTCGATATCAGCACGAATGCCAAGCCTGGACAGCTAAAGAAATTATTCCGCAATAGTCGAGTAATCGGTAAACGTTTTCGTCTTGTTCAAGTCTTTTTCCGGGGGGACAAAATAATAGAGGTGTCAACATTTCGCCGACCCAGTGAATATGATCTTGTGGCGGAAGATGAAGTGTTGCCCAGTAATAATTCGTATGGGACACCCGGCGATGATGCTTTTCGGCGGGATTTGACCATAAATGCTCTTTTTTACGAGATTGAAAATTTCACCATCATTGATTTCATCGGTGGTGTCCAGGATCTCAAAGACGGAATCGTTCGAATTGTCGGAGATCCCGGCCGGCGCATCACCAGGGATCCAGTCAGAATGATGCGTGCAGTTCGGCATGCAGCCCGCAGTGGTTTTGACATTGAGGAACATACCTGGCAAGCCATTAAGGAGCATAGGGCAAAGCTTTCTCTTTGTCCTGTTTCTCGCATTCGAGATGAATTGCTTCGGGATCTCCAGGGCGGTGCGAGTCGCAAGTGGGCAATGCTATGCAAAGAAAGTGGCCTTTTGGAAATTTTGTTTCCTTTCTGTAAAGGATTACCAGAGAGTTCTTTTCATGAGTTATTCGATCTGCTTGGTGTAGCGGATCGTCTGCAAGGCGAGGGGCAGCGAATTCCAGAATATATTCTGCTGGCCTTGGTATGCCTGCCTTGGGTCAAAGTGAAAATGGATCTCATGGACAAGGTCCGACAGGGTAAGGAATCTCATCTTTTTACACAACTTATGCGCAAAGAACTCACTGAGAATTTGCAGCATTTCAGTATTAAACGGGCGGTAAAGGAACAGATGGCGGGTATTCTCGCTACTCTTCCTCTCTTCGTACACCATGGCGCAAAAGGGAGTTGGCCCCGTTGGCTTGCCAGGAAGAGTTATTTTAAGACTGGTCAACAGTTTTGCTCCATCTATAAAGAAGCTCGAGGAGCCGGCGAGCTTGCTGTCCTGCATCTTGATCACGACTTTGCCAATGAAAAGAAGAGTTCCCCTGAAAAGCGCGGTAAGAAACGAAATCGAAATCCTGCCTTTTCTAAAAGATCTAAGGGGGGGATTTTTGGATTGAAAAAAAGATGATTCACACTGTTACTGTTTTGTGATAGAGGAGGATGTTCGGTCGCTCGTTCTGTGTTTTTTGCAGAACGTAATTTCGGGGAGGGGGAGGATGTTATGGATAAGAAAAGCTTGAAAGAGTTGCAGCAAAAATCCCTTGCCGAGTTAATGGAATTGGCCCGGCAGGCCAAGCTGGCCGCTCGGGGAACCAAATTTTCGTTTTGTTCCATCATAAATGCCAAGTCCGGTCAATGCAGTGAAGATTGTAAATTCTGTGTGCAATCGGGACATTTCAAGACTGATATAGATGTGTTTCCTCTGAAAAGTGCAGAAGAGATAATTGCTGAGGCCCAAGAAGCAGAACGCATTGGAGCCCAGAGGTTTTCCATTGTAACCAGTGGTCGCGGGGCTACTCCTTCTGAAGTGGATAAAATTGCCCCCATAATTGAGGAAATAACCAAGCGGCTCTCCATAAAAATGTGTGCCTCATTGGGGATAATGTCGGCGTCATCATTACAGATATTAAAAGATGCCGGGCTGGTTCGCTATCATCATAACCTTGAAACATCCCGGGAGTTTTTCCCGAACATCGTTACCACCCATACGTTTGATGAGCGACTTGATACCATCCGTGCCGCCCAGGAGGTGGGGCTCGAAGTCTGTGCCGGTGGAATAATTGGTCTTGGCGAGACTGAAGAGGATCGTATATCAATGGCCTTATCTCTGAAAGAGTGTGGTGTGGATTCTGTTCCAATTAATATCCTTATGCCGCTACCGGGGACGCCGCTGGCTGAGACAACCTCACTTTTCATGCGTGAAATTTTAAGGGCCATTGCTTTGTTTCGGATAATTTTACCAGATGTTCCCATTCGTTTGGCAGCCGGCAGAGAAACTGCCTTAAAGGAATTCCTTGGCATGGCATTTATGGCAGGAGCCGATGGAATGATGATTGGTGGTTATCTCACCCAGCGGGGACGAACGCCTGAAGCAGACCACGCTCTTGCCCGTGAGGTTATTGATTTATGGGGCGCCTAAATGAGTTTTTCAATGGATCGAAGCCTGCTAATCCACGAAAACTCAGACCAATTCAACGTTTAGGAGGTGGCCGCCTTTTACCAGTGGGGGCGGACCAGGGTTCTCTTCTTGTTGATTTTTCTTCCAACGATTACCTGGCCCTTTCCGAACACCCGAATCTTATTGCCGAAAGCCGTCGATGTCTTGAGAAGTATGGTGCTGGAAGCGGCGCTGCTCGACTCATGAGCGGAGACTTGGATATTTTTCATGAATTGGAAGACAAAGTCGCCAGCTTGAAAGAGCAGGAGGCTGCCCTTGTGTTTAACAGCGGTTATGCTGCCAATACCGGAGTGATCCCTGCTCTCATGGGGCGGGGCGATGTTATTTTTGCAGATCGTCTTTGCCATGCTTCTATTTATGATGGTTGTCGGCTTTCCATGGCCAAGTTGGTCCGTTTTCGCCATAATGATATAAATCATTTGGAAACCTGTTTGAAAAAGCAGCGTGGTAAGGGAAAAGCTCTTATTATTGTTGAATCCATTTACAGTATGGATGGTGATGGATGTCCTTTAAAGGACTTGGTGGCAATAAAGGGAAAATTCGATTGTTTCCTCATGGTTGATGAGGCCCATGCTATAGGCCTGTATGGAGAAAACGGTGGTGGTGTGATCCAGCAGGAGAATATGGCATCCATGGTTGACATTGCCATGGGTACATTCGGTAAAGCTCTGGGGAGTTATGGTGCCTTTGTAGCCGGTAGTCGTGACTTGAAGAATTACCTGGTCAATCGGGCTCGAAGTTTTATCTATTCAACAGCCTTGCCACCATCGGTATTGGGGGCCAACCTGGCTGGCCTTGATATTATTCAAGATAAACCAGAACTACGCCGAAAACTGCATGCCAAGGCAATCTTGTTTAAAGAGTCGTTGCAGGGGCATGGAATTACTGGGGACTTGGGGAATAGCCAGATTGTCCCCATTACAATCGGTGACAGCCAAGAGGCTCTCAAAATCGCCGATGAGCTTGGTCAGCATGGTATTTTCGCCACCGCTGTTCGTCCACCCACTGTGCCGGAAGGCACTGCACGGTTACGTTTCTCCATCACGAACCATCATACAGAGGATGTACTGCGCTCCGCTGCCCATGTAGTCGCCCATTCTGTTGATTTACCTTCATAGTCATGCTAGATTGTAAAGGTTAGACAAACGCGACGAACTTTTATGTTCCGGATCGAATGGGTGTTTGCATTGATCCGGATTTCTTTGGTTTCTATATGGGGGGAAACGTGCCAGCCCAAAATGATGACTGGCAACAACTCTTTCAGGTCATTGAAGACCAGATCGTTATAATCGGTCTGGATCATCGAATTATTGCTGCAAATCCTGCTGTTGAACGCGCAACTGGCCTTCCGGCTGAAAAACTGGTGGGGCAGTTGTGTTATGAAGTGTTGCATTGCATCCACGAAGCTCCTCAGGAATGTCCCCACTCTCTATTGATTCAAGAAAAACAGCCCACTTCCAAAGAAGTTGAGATGGAGATGCTGGGTGGTCATTATTTGCTCTCCATCTCTCCTCTTTTTAATGAAGCAGGGGAATTAGCTAAAACCATTCATGTTGCGCGAGATATCACCACTTTAAAGAAAGAAAAGCTGAGAAATGAAGAAATTCTTCACACAGCCATGGATGGTTTTTTCCTCATCAACCGAGCGGGAAAATTTCTTGATATTAATGAGGCTGCCTGTCGGATTACCGGTTATACCAGGGCGGAACTTCTTGAAATGGCCATCCTGGATATTGATGTGAAATATACTCCACCGAAATTGGCAGCCTTCATGGATGAGATCGCTGCCCAGGGCGGAGCCCGGTTTGAGACCCTGATCAAGCGAAAAGACGGGAAGGTTATAGATGCGGAGCTTTGTACCACATATTTAGAAATGGATGGCGGTCAGTTTATCGTGTTCATGAAAGATATTACTGAGCGTCAGCTTTTTCTCACCGCCCTTCAGGAGTCGGAAAAAAAGTTTCGTACTCTTTTTGAAGCTTCCAAGGACGCTATTATTCTGAGTGACGTTTCTGGTAATATTAATCTTCTTAATTGCGCGGCAGAGGAGATGTTTGGCTACGGTCCCGGTGAACTTATCGGCCATCCTTTGACTATTCTCATGCCGGAAGAGTACCACCATGAACATTTGGAGGGAATGAAAAGAGTAAGCACAACGGACCAATCTGCATATGTTTCCCAAATTCTTGAATTTAAGGGAGTGAAGAAGAACGGCGACGAGTTTCCCCTTGAGTTGAATATTACCTGGTGGGAGATAGGTGGAAAAACATATTACAGTGGCATTATAAGGGATATCACCAAGAGGAAAAATGCAGAAAGGGCCTTGAGGGAATCCGAAGCCAAACTCAACGCTATTTTTCATGCCGCTCAGGATGGTATCTTAGTGGCAGACGCGGTTACAAAAATGTTTTTAACCGGCAACAAGAGAATATGTGAGATGTTGGGGTATGGCTTAAATGAGATTTCTACCCTCGGCGTGCAAGACATTCATCCTCCGAATGAACTAGCTTTTGTAATCAAGCAATTCGAGCGGCAAGCCAATAAGGAAATCGAGGTAGCCCAGGATACACCGGTATTGAGAAAGGACGGCTCGGTGTTTTTTGCCGATATCAGCTCATCACCGGTGAAATTTGATGAACAGGAATTTCTTGTCGGTATATTCCGTGATGTAACAAAAAGACGAGAGGTTGAAGCTCAAAGCCGTCAGAGTCAGAAACTGGAAGCCATTGGCACCCTGGCAGGTGGGATCGCCCATGACTTTAATAATATCCTCTCGGCAATTCTCGGCTATAGTGAGCTGGCATTGCAGGATATTTCACTGGATAGCATTGTTCATAATGAAATTGAGGAGGTTATTAAGGCCGGTAACAGGGCGAAGGAATTGGTTCGGCAGATATTAACCTTTAGTCGCCAGGAGCGCGGTGCGTTTTCAGTGCAAAAAATTCAGGTGATCATCAAGGAAGTGGTCAAGCTTCTTCGTTCAACCATACCGACCTCCATTGAAATAGAGCAGGATATTGATGATGGTTGTTGTGCCATCCATGCTGACCCCACCCAAATTCATCAGCTTGTGATGAATCTCTGTACCAATGCTTTCCACGCCATGGAAAACTCTGGCGGTGTCTTGCGGATTACGTTGCAAGAGATACATACCAAGAAAAGAGTGAAAACTTTTCATTCCTATCTTGAGCCGGGACAGTATGTGAGGCTGCAAGTTGTTGATACTGGGGCGGGTATTGATAAAGAAGTGTTGAATAAGATTTTTGATCCGTATTTTTCAACTAAACAGAAAGAGAAAGGTACCGGCCTCGGGCTTGCGGTGGTGCATGGTATTGTGGAAACCCATGGGGGCAATATTGAGGTTGAAAGTACATTAGGAAAAGGAGTGACCTTTTCAATATATTTCCCTGCGACAGCGGAGAGTGCCAAGGTTGATGAGGTGCATGTTCCTTCTCGTTTTAGAGGACAAGGGAATGTCCTTTTTGTTGATGATGAAGAGGCTCTGACTGGTCTAGGGAAGAAAATGTTAAGCCAGATGGGATATGAAGTGACCACTGAAAAAAGTGGGGTTGATGCGTTGGCTACGTTTAAAAAGAATCCTCAGCATTTTGATGTGATAATTACCGACCAAACAATGCCCAAAATGTCAGGAACTGATTTGGCCAAAAAGGTTTTTAAAATACGGCCGGATATGCCTGTTGTGCTCAGTTCAGGTTACAGTACTGTGGTTACGGATATAGACATAAAGGCACTCGGTATAAAAGCATTTCTTCTTAAACCTGTTAGCGCAGAGATGTTCGCACAAACTCTTGAACACATTCTAGGAAAAAAATAAATCTGCAATCAAAGTACGTTCATTTTTTCTATTTGCCATAGCTTTATATATTTCATTGATGCCATATTTCTGGTGAATTGCACAATCCCAGCACATGTTTTCTTGACAAGTGAGGATGTTCCTGTATATTTGTGTCCTTTGTAGTGTGCGGACATAGCTCAGTTGGTAGAGTACAAGCTTCCCAAGCTTGGTGTCGCGGGTTCGAACCCCGTTGTCCGCTCCAATGACGGGTATTTAGTCGTCCTTCTTATGGGCGATTTTTTTTGGTGCCACGGAAATTGTATCTTGGCGCCATCCAGGGCGTACCGTTCATCCCATTTGATTGGGATCATGGTATTGAGGTTGCCTCTTGGAGCATACCCGACAAGGTTGGTACAGGGTTGTCTGTACCACGGAGATGATGCTCAAGCGGGCTCCAGCCCGCTTTTTTGTTTCTAAAGAGCAGTGAAAAATGTAGTTGGTAGTTATTTGAATATTTAGCTGAATGCTTTTTTCTTGCTCAAGTAATAGGGTTTACCATTCAAGCGGAATAGAGTTTGGAATTTTTAGGACTCTTTACAGTACCCCCTCGAGGGTCTCTCTATGCTCGCTATCTGGTGGTATGCATAACGTGTTAATTTTAAAAGTAATTTCCCAGCTTCTTGTTTTTTTCGAACAAGTTGGGAATAAGGCACTAAAATAATGCAGTCTACTGTATCTGCACTGGTAACCCGACTCATCCAACCAGTGCTTGATGAGGTGGGGATAGAGTTGGTCGAAATTCAATTCCGTCGTGAACCCATCGGTATGGTTCTTCGGCTGATAATTGATAAGATAGGTGGTATAGGAATAGATGATTGTGCCCGCATAAGTCGAGAGGTGGCACATTTAATGGAAGTGGAAGATCCCATCGATTCGGCCTACCATCTGGAAGTTTCATCTCCCGGCCTGGATCGTCCATTAGAAACGGAACGGGATTTTTTAAGGAATGTGAGTCGCGAAGTCAAAATAACTTTGAGTGAACCACCCGGTCAACAACTGATCGGAACAATTATTCACGCAGAAGGGGACGAGGTCAGGATAACTTCGGATAAAGAGGAACTGACTGTTCAACTGGAAAATATTGCCAAAGCGAAATTGGTATATTAACGGCCCCTCAGGATCGCAACATTATATATGGTGGAGAAGTAAAGATGATCTCAGAACTCAAAAGAATCATCGATCAAATAAGCCGGGATAAAGGTATCGAGCGACATTTGCTTGTGGAAACTTTGGAAGAAGCGGTTATGTCCGCTGCCCGAAAAAAATTCGGTTCGCGTCGGGACATGGAAGTTCAGTTCAATGATGAACTTGGTGAGATTGAATTGTTTCAGTTCCGGACCGTTGTTGAAAAAGTTGATGATGAGCAGACTGAAATTTCTTTAGAAGAAGCTCAGGCGCTGGACCCTGATGTCCAAATCGACGATGACCTCGGCAGTAAAATGGAAGATGTTGCCGAATTGGGTCGTATCGCCGCGCAATCCGCGAAACAGGTCATTATTCAGAAAATGAAGGATGCGGAAAGCGACGTTATTTATGAGATGTATAAAGACAAAAAAGGGGAAGTAATCAACGGTATTGTTCAACGTTTTGAACGTGGAAATATCATTGTAAACCTTGGCCGGACCGATGCCATTTTACCCCATAGTGAACAGATGCCTCGCCGTAGTTACCGACAAGGTGACCGCTTGCGTGCTTTATTGTTGGAAGTTCGTGACACTGCAACCAGAGAGCCCCAACTTGTTTTAAGCCGTACCAATGACCAATTCCTTGTTAAACTTTTTTCCATGGAAGTACCGGAAATAGCGGAAGGCGTGGTTGCCATCAAAGGTGTTGCGAGGGAGCCTGGTTCCCGAGCTAAAATTGCTGTTTCTTCCCGGGAATTAGATGTGGATCCTGTGGGTGCATGTGTTGGTATGAAGGGATCTCGTGTCCAGAATGTCGTCCAGGAATTGCAGGGTGAGAAAATAGATATTGTTCCCTGGAGCCCTGATCCGGCCCGATTTGTTTCCAATGCTTTGTCACCGGCGCAGATTTCCATGGTTGTGGTTGATGAAGAAAAGAATATCCTTCTCGTAGTTGCCCCTGAAGATCAATTGTCACTAGCCATAGGGCGGGGGGGACAGAATGTTCGTTTGGCCTCGGCGCTTTTGGGTTGGCATATCGATGTGAAGGGTGAGCAGAAGTACGCTAAATTTATTGAAGACGGTTTCCAGTCGCTTCTCGCCCTTGATGGTATTGATGAGAATGCTTCTGAAAGATTATATGACGCTGGGATTACATCGGCCCAGGAACTTGCCACTGCGTCAATTGAGCAGATTGTAGAGCTGGATGGTTTCGATGAAGAACGGGCAAAAAATCTTATCGAAGCAGCAAAACAAGCCCCAGCTCCAAAGGGCAGTCCTTCCAAGGAAGAAGATGATAAGAAAGAGGATAGTGCTGCAGTAGATGAGTAAATTTATTCGAACCTGCAAGGCATGCGGATCTAAGAAGAATAAGCACGACCTTGTTCGATTTGTAGCGGATAAAGAAGGAAAAGTAGAACAGGATTTACATTATCGTTTAACTGGTAGGGGCGCATACACCTGTGAAAGCAGAGATTGCCTGAAGCGATTTTTGCAGAATACCAAAAGATTGCAAAGAGCATTTCGAAAACAGAATTTGACTGTTGGCAAGGAACTCGTTGCCATTTTTGGAGTAAAGAATGAGTAAGATCAGGATATACGAGCTTGCAAAAGAATTGGGGTGGGAGAGCAAGGATTTCACCATCAAGCTCAAAGAACTGGGTTATGATATCAAGACATCCAGCTCTTCATTGGACGACGCCAGCGCAGAAGAAATCCGTACACGACTTGGCACGGTAGAAACAAAGGTCGAGAAAAAGCGGATTCAGAGCAAAGGGCGGGCTACCATCATTCGAAGGCGTACCAAGGTTGTGCGGCCTGCCAAAGAAGAGTCTCCAGCACCTGTGGAAGAAGAGGCTGATGAAGTTGCTGCTGAGGACCTACCTTCACTTCCTGAAGAGTCAGAGCCAGCATCCGTGGAAGAATCGCCTGCTGAAACAATGGAAGATGCGGAGGTTCTAGAGGAGCCTGAAGCCGTTGAAGAGCCTGAGTTAGAGGTTCCCCAAATTGTTGAAGAAGCGCCTGCTGAAGAGGAAGTTTCAGAAAAAGAAGCCGTTGAAGAAGCGGTGGTGGAAGCACCTCAGGAAGAACCGGTTGCGCCAATTGGGCAAGCAGATGAGCAACCTGTTGAACAACCAGTTAAACAGGCTGAAGAACCTGCTAAGGCTAAGAAAAAAGAGAAAAAAACGCCCCATACCGGCCTTGCCAGGGTTATTAAAAAAAGTGCCATTGATGTAGATCTATTAAAATCTTCGTCGGCTCCTAAACCAAAACGATCTCCAAAACCAAAAGGCCGTCCTGCTCCTGCCGCACCAGCGGTAGACAGAAATTTCCCAGATGCCGAAAAAGAGGCTGCAAGTTCAGGAAAAGGGAAAAAAGGGAAACGTTTCGTTAAATTTCATCCTGAACCTGGCGCCAAAGAGCGTGTTCGAAAAGGTGGGAAGCGAAAAGGGCCGGCTGAAATTGCCATGGAGGATATTGATGCTCTGGGTGGCAGGATCCCTGCCGGTGTAAAAGTAGGTCGAAGCCAGAGAATAAAAAGTAAGAAAGGCAAGTCCGTTTCTGCCGCAGAACCAGCTGAAACCAAAGCCATTAAAAAACGAATCAAGGTTTTCGAAAGTATTTCCGTGAGTGATTTAGCCCATCGTATGGGTGTCAAATCAAATCAGCTGATTGCCAACCTCATGGGACTTGGGGTTATGGCCACTTTGAACCAGGCACTTGACATTGACACCGCTACCTTGGTTGCTGCAGATTTTGGTTACGAAGTCGAGCAGGGAGCTACGGAAGAGCAAAACATAATAAATCTTGAAGACCAAGAAGCTGGTGGTGAAGAATTCCCAAGACCCCCTGTGGTTACAGTCATGGGGCATGTTGATCATGGCAAAACCTCCATTCTTGATGCCATTCGCAAAACAGATGTGGCAGAAGGAGAGGCAGGTGGCATTACCCAGCATATCGGGGCTCATTTTGTCCATTCTCCCATTGGCGACGTCGTCTTTCTTGACACTCCGGGCCATGCTGCATTTACTGAAATGCGATCCCGTGGCGCCCAGGTAACGGACGTTGTTGTCCTGGTTGTGGCTGCCGACGACGGGGTTATGGATCAGACAAAAGAAGCTATCAATCATGCGAAGGCTGCTGAAGTTCCTATCGTTGTGGCAGTCAACAAGATTGATAAGCCCGAAGCTGATATCATGCGGATCAAGAGTGAACTCGCCGAATTTGAACTCTCACCTGAAGAATGGGGCGGGACCACCATTTTTTGTGAGACATCTGCAAAGCAAAATATCGGTATTGAAGAATTGTTGGAGCAAATATTGCTCCAAGCTGAAATGCTTGAATTGAAAGCAGATCCGAAACGTCGTGCCCGTGGCTGGGTTGTTGAAGCCCAACTCCATAAAGGACGCGGTCCTGTGGCCACCATTCTTGTTCAGCAAGGTACACTCAGTGTGGGTGACTACTTTGTGGTGGGTAATTTCTTTGGGAAGGTTCGCGCCCTGTCCGATGACAAGGGAAAACAGGTTAAGGAAGCCGGACCGGCTATTCCTGTTGAAGTCCACGGACTCTCCGGTGTTCCCCAGGCTGGTGATGAATTCATCTGCGTACCGGATGAGAAACTTGCAAAAACTGTGGCCCAACAGCGACAGCTGAAGAATCGTGAAGCTACTCTTGGTGCTTCTACCCGTATTTCTTTAGATAATCTCTTTGAGAAACTCCAGGAAGGAGAGATGAAAGAGATTCGCATTCTGTTGCGTTCAGATGTTCAGGGTACATTGGAAGCCTTTGCAAAAGCACTCAATGAATTGTCAACCGATGCCATTAAGGTGAAAATTTTACACCAGGGTACGGGAACTATTACAGATTCTGATATTTTGTTGGCTGCTGCCTCAGACGCGTTAATTATCGGATTTAATGTCAGGCCAAGTACAAAAGTCCAGGATATGGCCCAGAAAGAAAACGTTGATCTCCGTTTTTATGATGTCATCTATCATGCCTTGGATGATATTAAAAAGGCCATGGCTGGTCTTCTTGAGCCGACATTTGAGGAAGAGGTTATCGGTAGTGCCGAGGTGCGTGAGACTTTCCATCATCCAAAAATTGGCACCATTGCCGGCTGTTATGTAACCAACGGTTTGGTGAAGCGCAATGCTCAAGTACGGGTTATCCGTGATGGTGTGGTTGCATATACAGGAAAAGTAGGTTCTCTCAAACGTTTTAAAGATGATGCCAAAGAAGTACAAAGTGGGTATGAGTGTGGTATCACGGTGGAGAATTTTAACGATATTAAGGTCGGCGATGTGCTGGAGCCCTTCCAGATGAACGAAGTTGCCGCTGAGCTTTAAGTTGGTTTGGGATCCGATCTATAGAAGTTCCTGGTGGTGCGACTAATGGCAGCAAAGAAAAAGCATCCAGGTAATCCGGGTCTGGCCACTCTTTGGGAAAAACCCAGAAGGAGACCGGCACGGGTGGCGGATGCTATCAAAAATGAGATAGCCCTTCTCCTAATCCGGAAAATTAAGGATCCTCGTTTGACCGAAGTGACCATCACCCAGGTCAAAGTCACCGACGACCTTCGTACTGCACGGATATATTTCAGCGTTTATAATGAAAATGCAGCTGACGACGCCCTTGCCGGATTTGAAAAGGCAGCCGGTTTTTTTCGTAGTCAGATAGCCCAGGTGCTTCCATTACGGAGTGTGCCGCGCTTGTTGTTTAAGCAAGATCAATCCGTGCTACATCAAGCAAAGATGGATCGACTTTTCAGTGAGATTGAGGTTGATGATGGGCCTGGTGAGTAACGTAATCGTATTTATTAAGGTTTTTTTAGGGTAGAATGACCTATTGCACCATGTGTTGAGCCCGTATTTGTCAGAAATATAAGGTCCCGTTGATGACTGCGAGAATTGCTTATGGATCACGTTATTAAGACTATTGTCGACCAGCTGAATCAGGCCAACACAATACTCTTGGCCACCCATGTATTTCCGGATGCCGATGCGTTAGGGTCCCAGCTTGCTTTAGGAAATATCCTGACTGCCATGGGGAAAAAGGTGGTTCGGTTCGGTGAAGAACCGGTTTCACACCTGTATAGTTTTTTGCCGGACAGTGATCTCATCGACACGACCAAGCCGGATCCAGCAAAGTTTGATTGTGCAGTTTCGTTGGATTGCGGTGATGCAGATCGATTGGGGCGTGAAAAAGATAACATAATGAGTATTGATCCACTGATCGTTATTGATCATCACCGAGGGCATCAGGGCTTTGGTGAAATTAACTGGGTGGATCCTGAACGTGCTGCAACTGGAGAAATGTTATTTGATTTAACCCAGGCCATGGGCGTTGACATTTCTTTTGAAGCAGCATATTGCCTGTATACAGCCATTGTCTCTGATACTGGGTCTTTTAAATATTCCTGCACAACTGCCGAGACTTTTCGGGTAGCCAGGGAGCTTCTGGCCAAGGGAGTTAATCCAGCTGAAGTGGCAGGCAATCTGTATGATAATTTTTCAGTTAATCGCCTGCGACTGTTGCAAGAGGTTCTGGCAACCCTGGAATTTGCTGAAGACCATAAAATTGCCATTATTCACGTGACCTCAGAAATGTATGAGAGGACAGGCACCAGCCAGACCGACACTGAAAATTTTGTTAATTATCCCCGTTCACTCATTCCCGTAAAAGTGGCGGTTTTTATTAAAACCACCCGAGAAGGTGGGATTTCTGTCAGTATGCGTTCCAAAGGAAACGATTGTAACGTGGCGCGTGTCGCAAATATTTTTGGTGGAGGCGGACATTGTAATGCCGCTGGTTTTCGCAGTCAGCCGGAATCCATTGAATCGATTACAAAACGTTTGCTTGCAGAGCTGAGTCCACTGGTTAAGAGCGCCTGCTTGAACCTGACGTAGGCTGTCGTTTTTTTGTACAATGGTGAGTAACGAAAGCCAGCAGGCCGACGTGGAAAAAAGAGCGGTGGAGGCTGGTATAGTATTAATTGACAAACCACCCGGACCTAGTTCATTTCAGATGATCAGGCTGGTACGGCGGGCCACTGGCATAAAAAAGGTTGGCCACACCGGTACTCTGGATCCTTTTGCCTCGGGTCTTCTTGTGGTTTGTGTGGGGCGACCAGCAACACGTCTCATCTCCCAACTGATGGGCGGAGACAAGGTGTACCACGTGGTCATCCGACTTGGCGTTGAAACTGAAACTATGGACCCGGAAGGGGAGATTGTTTCTCAGCAGCCGGTGGGGCCACTGATGCAGGAAGAAGTATTGAGCTGCCTGAAAAGATTTGAAGGGGAGATTCTTCAAGAGCCTCCCCAGTATTCGGCTCTCAAGCATAAAGGGAAGCCGCTTTATTATTATGCCCGTAAAGGTATAAAAATTGAGAAGGAAGCTCGACCGGTTACAATCCATGCCATTGAGTTTCAGGGCCTCGAAAATGAACGACTTTCGATTCAGGTTTCCTGCGGCAAAGGAACATATATCCGGAGTCTCGCATCGGACATTGGTCGCGTTTTGGGTTGTGGTGCTCATGTTGAGAGCTTAAGAAGATTGCAGAATGGTCCATTTTCTGTTAAAGAAGCTCTTCTCGGTGATCAATTGCTTGAAAAAGAACAGGCTGCAAAATTATTACACGGCCATTTGATACCAGTAGAAAAGATCGTGAAGTCTTTAGATTAAGGCAGATATTAGGCATAGATGTAGTTATAGACAAAAGGTCAACAGAATTTCAGACTTTACATAACTTGAATCTAAGAAAAAAATAAGATGAAGAGTGGCCAAAGGGGCCACACGCAGTACAGGAGGAAATCCGTGACACTTCAGGCAGAAAACAAACAAGAAATTATTTCGAAGTTCAGTAAGCACAAAGCAGACACCGGCTCTCCCGAGGTCCAAATCGCCTTGCTCAGTGCAAGAATTACTTATCTCACTGAGCATTTCAAGGTACACAAAAAGGATCATCATTCCCGTCGTGGTTTGCTGAAACTCGTTGGACAGCGTAAAAGGTTGTTAAGCTACCTGCGCAATAAGAACATTGATACATATCGCCAGGTAATTCAGGATCTTGGTATTCGTAAGTAATCCAGTGACTGGAAATTATCCTGTTTACAACCATGTTCATGGTTCTTTGAGGTAATTATGCTCGATCTCCAAGGTGTACAAGCCTGGTGGGAAAAAGTGTAATTACGTCAATGTGAGTACCTCATAACTTTCTGATATTATAGGGTGCTTTGGAAGATTGAAAGATTGTTATAGTTCTGTCACTGATCAAGGGGCTGCAGTTCCAATACTGCCAGCCCCATTCCCACTTGTAGTGCATTGTATTATGGCGACAGCCATGTAAAGGAGACTCCATGTATCAAAAATTTGAAGTTGAAGTCGGCGGTCGTACCATGACCATTGAAACCGGCAAAATTGCCAAGCAGGCCAATGGTTCAGTCGTTGTGACCTATGGTGAATCCATGGTGCTTGTTACTGCAACAGCAGCCAGCGAGCCGAGGGATCATGTCGACTTTCTTCCTCTCACCATAGAATATCAAGAGCGTTTTTATGCTGTGGGCCGTATCCCCGGAAGTTTTTTCCGTCGGGAGATTGGTCGCCCCACCGAGAAAGAGACCCTTACCTGCCGTCTCATTGATAGACCATTGAGACCGCTTTTTGCAGACGGTTATCAGAATGAGACCCAGGTAATTGCCACGGTCTTATCTATGGATAAAGAGAACGATCCAGACATGCTTGCTATGCTTGGCGCTTCTGCATCTTTGACAATCTCCAATGTGCCATTCCAGGGCCCCATTGCCGGTGTCCGGGTGGGATATATAGATGGTCAATACGTTGTTAATCCTACCCGTGAACAATTGGAAAACTCGCGGATGGATCTCGTTGTTGCCGGCACCAAGACCGCTGTTGTGATGGTAGAAGGTGGAGCAGACACTCTTTCCGAGTCTGAGGTGTTGGAGGGAATTTTCTTCGGCCATAAAGAACTGCAGCCGCTCCTTGATATTCAAGAGAAAATGCAAGCCGCCTTAGGTCAGCCCAAAATGGAGGTTGAACCTCCTCAGGTTAATCAAGAATTGGCTGACAAAGTGGCTGAGCTTGCCAGAGACGAAATGCGCCAAGTCATTTCAACATCTGACAAACTTGAGCGTGGACGACAGGCAAAAGCCCTGCAGAAAAAGACTATTGCCGCCCTTGAAGAGCAGTATCCTGATGATATTGCAGAGGCCAAGGGCTTATTTAAAGATTTACAGAAATCCATGATGCGGGCGATGATTACCGAAGATAAAACCCGTATTGGTGGAAGAAAATTTGATGAAATTCGGCCCATTACCAGTGAGGTGGCCGCCTTACCTCGGGTACATGGTTCATCCATTTTTACCCGTGGTGAGACCCAGGCTATAGTCACTGCTACCTTGGGTAGCGGAGATGATGAGCAACGGGTTGAATCACTTTACGGTATGGCCTTTGAACCCTTCATGCTGCATTATAACTTCCCACCTTATTGTGTCGGTGAAGTTCGTTTCATGCGAGGACCAAGTCGCCGTGATATCGGTCATGGTGCATTGGCCAGGCGTTCTATCAGCGCCGTTTTGCCGGATCCGGAAGATTTTCCTTATACCATTCGGGTAGTTTCCGAGGTGACTGAATCCAATGGCTCTTCTTCCATGGCCACTATCTGTGGCGGTGTTCTGTCCTTGATGGACGCAGGTGTTCCATTGAAAAGGCCAGTAGCTGGTATTGCCATGGGGCTGATCAAAGAAGACGATAATATCGTGGTCCTTTCAGATATTTTGGGAGATGAAGACCATCTTGGCGATATGGATTTTAAGGTGGCAGGCTCAGATCAGGGTATTACCGGCCTGCAAATGGATATCAAAATAGAAGGTGTTTCTAAAGAGATTATGCAAACTGCCTTGGAGCAGGCTAAAGCAGGCAGGCTGCATATTCTCGAGAAAATGGAGGACGCATTATCTTCTCCAAGGGATGCCGTTTCCGAATATGCCCCGAAAATTTTCTCCTTGCAGATCAATCCAGACAAGATTAGAGATTTGATTGGCCCTGGTGGCAAAATTATCAAGGGGCTAACCGCTGAATTTGAGACCAAGATTGACGTTGATGATGACGGCAAGGTTATGGTTTTTGCACCAAACGGTGCTGTGGGCGACAAGGTAATGGATCGTATTCAGGAAATTACTGCCGAAGCTGAGATTGGCAAAATTTATAATGGCGTGGTAAAAAATATTATGAATTTCGGTGCGTTTGTTGAAATCCTGCCAGGTACTGATGGGCTTGTCCATATTTCCGAGTTGGAAAACCACCGGGTTGAAAATGTCACTGATGTTCTCAATACAGGTGACCAAGTCAAGGTGAAGGTACTTGATATTGATCAACGAGGCAAAATTCGGTTGAGCCGCAAGGCTTGTTTGGAAGAGAATCAATAGGTTGCAAAGCTAATGATTGTTGATCATTAGCTTTCAGCTGACTGCATATTTGTAATACAGTACTTTACTCGCTACAGGTATGGTCCTGAATGGACGCTGCTGAACCAAAGGAATTTTCGTGTACCAAAAGACAGTCCTTGATAATGGTGTTCGGATAATTACCGAACACCTTCCGTTTGCCACAGCCTCTTTAGGAATCTGGGTTGATGTTGGTTCCCGTGATGAAAAAGAGACAGAAGCGGGATATGCTCATTTTGTTGAGCATATGTTGTTTAAAGGGACTACAAGTCGCACTTCTCAGCAGGTAGCCCGGGAATTTGACAGTCTGGGTGGTATGTCCAATGCCTTCACATCAAAAGAGACCACCTGTCTTTATGCCACTGTTTTGGGGAGGCATATTAATCGTTTGGCCGATCTCTTGGCAGACATGGTGTTAAATTCGGTTTTTGATGCAAAGGAAATCAGCCGTGAGCAGCATGTTATTCTCCAGGAAATCAACATGGTGGAGGACACTCCGGATGACCAGATACATGATTTGTTTTCCAGACTCATTTGGCCGGATCATCCATTGGGTAGAGACGTCTTGGGGACTCGAGAGTCCATAGCGACAACAGACTCCCAACGGTTAAAGACTTTTATACACCATAATTATACGGCAGATCGTATTGTTATCGCTGCAGCAGGAGATGTTGATCACCAGCAGATTTGTGATTTGTTTTCAGATAAGTTGGAAAATGTGTCAAAGTCTGCCAAAGACTCAGCCGAACGAGTGGCACCGAGGCAGGTTGCCTCATCCCGGCAAGTGATTACAAAGCCTTTAGAGCAAGTTCATATATTGACCGGCACCCATGGTATGCCTGCCAACTCTCCTCAACGTTATACCTTGCAACTCCTTAATATTATTCTTGGGGGCAACATGAGTTCCCGGCTTTTTCAGGAGGTAAGGGAAAAGCATGGACTGGCATATTCTATATATTCCTATTTGAGCTCCCATGCCGATAGTGGTTATTTCGGGATTTATCTTGGTGTCAGTGAACGGTCTGTTGGCAAGGCTCTGGCAGTAATCAAGAAAGAGCTTTCGAGACTCTGGGAAGATTCCATCCCTGCCCTTGAGCTGACCAATGCTCAGGAATACGCTACTGGTACGATGCACCTGGCGGCTGAGAATATGGAAGCCCGCATGACCCGCTTGGCCAGAAATGAATTCACTTTTGGCCGTCATTTTCCCTTGGAAGAAGTGGTTGAAAATATAGAAAAGGTAACATCCCTTGACATCGCTTCTCTTGCTGAAGATCTTTTCTTCAGCCAAGATTTGAGTACAGCTGTTATTGGTCCCACTGAAAATTTCGGTCTTGAAAAGGAATTTGCTAACTGATCATGTTGAATTCTGCTCTTTCTACCGTGCCGCTTAACATTCTCCGACTAGATCCTGAGAAAAACAAAGATATCTCTTTACCAGCATATCATTCTGAATTGGCGTCCGGCATGGATATCTCTGCAGCACTTGATGACCATCTTACTATGGAGCCCGGTGATATTCATATGATTCCAACGGGGTTTGCCGTTGCCATTCAGCCGGGCCATGAACTCCAGGTGCGGCCACGAAGCGGACTTGCCATTAAGCATGGGATAACAGTGATCAATGCTCCAGGTACCATTGACGCCGACTATCGGGGTGAAGTGAAAATCGGCCTGGTGAATCTCAGTAAAGTTCCATACACAATCAAGCGGCATGACCGGATAGCGCAACTTGTTTTGGCCCCTGTCTGCCATGCTCAAATTAGAGAAGTGGACTCCTTGGACGAGACTGTTCGTCAAGATGGCGGATTTGGGCATACGGGGATAAACAACAGTGAAGAATGAAGAGTGTAAAATGGAGAGTTTCATGATGAACTGTTCAATAAGTTTTCGTTTGTTTTTCACTCTACACTCTAAACTCTAAGCTGTGTTTTCTTAATCATGCGCATTTGCGTTCTAGGCAGTGGCAGTAAGGGAAATGCCACATATATTGAGTCCGGCGATACTTCGGTGCTTATTGATAATGGCTTTTCTGGAAAAGAGGCGGAGAAAAGATTAGCCTCCATCGGGGCAAGCATGGATCGTGTCTCTGCCATTCTAGTTACCCATGAGCACACCGATCATATTCGTGGTGTACCTGTGTTATCCAGACGCTGGAAACTGCCCGTATATGCCAATCAAGCCACAGTATTAGCAGCCAAAAAAAATTTGGCAAAACTCCATGACTTTCAAGAATTCAACACCGGTGAAAATTTCTTCATCGATCATCTGACCATTCATCCCTTTGCAATTTCCCATGATGCTGCCGATCCCGTAGGTTTTTTGATTAATAATGGGAAATTTCAAGTGGGATATTGCACAGACACAGGTATGGTTTCACGGCTCATGCAGCATCGCTTAACCGGTTGTCATTGCCTTATTCTGGAAAGCAATCATGATCCGATTTTATTGAAAAATGGTCCTTATCCTCCGATGCTTCAACAACGTGTACGGTCTAATATAGGCCATTTGGATAATCAGACTGCTGCAACATTTCTTGCTGAACTTTTCCATAAAAAACTGAGACATGTGTTTTTAGCCCATTTAAGTGATACAAATAACCGACCAGAGGAAGCTTTGAAAACTACTCGTGAGGCAATACAGAACCTTTCGCGGTGCAATGGGCAGAGTATTTCTTCTTTAATTTCTGTTGCACCCCAAGACAGAAACAGTAAATGTATTGTGTTGGAAGAGTAATTTTACATGGTGTGAAGCAAGTCTGAGTAAAAGGGAACCTTTCAATAGGGAACTGAAATGAAAGAGGGATGTAGTGTCTGGGTTAATAGAAGAATTAAAAAAAGAGCATGAAGAAATATCCGCAATGCTTCAGCGGGTAAAAGAATACGGCATAGGAAGCAAAGAAGGCCGGCATGCTTTACTCCTTGCCAAAGAAGGGCTGCTGGCTCATCTGAAAAAGGAAGATGAAGAGCTCTATCCCGTGCTTATGAAAGAGGCGGATATTGATGAATCTTTTAAGCGCACCTTAGATATTTTTGCTAAAGATATGGCGGAGATATCGGATTTTGCTTTGGAATTTTTCAATACATATTCCAAAGGCGAATTAGGGCCAGATTTTGCCGAGAATGTTGGTTTTCTCTTTGCCAAACTCAGTCAGCGAATTTCAAAAGAAGAAATCGTCATCTATGCGAAATATGATGAGTTGGTAAAGAGGAGGTAAGCGGTCTTTTCGAGGATTGATCATGTTGGTTTTGCACACTGTCTGTTTGTTTTGAAGTGTGACAAAAAAAGAGGCAATTGAGAAATTTCCCAATTGCCTCTTCACCCTTGGCGATTTATTTTCATTTCTGTTGAACTTCTTGTTGTGAAAAAACTATAGCAACTCGACGGTTACATTTTGGTCACATTTTATTTATTTACCCTTCATTATTTCAATAGGTACGATGTTTGATTTATATCCCATATATTCAACATAAACATCATACAGTGCAGGCTCTTCCGGCAGTTTAACAAAGTCGGCTAAATTGGGATTAAAGTACCCACCAACTGCCTTGCCTTCCAGCGCGCTATCCGGTATAGGGGCTTCCTCTGGGTCTGGTTCTCGCGAGCTCGTATTTAGCTCAACAACATTACCCCAATATCTTTTGTCATGTTTTTTATCGATGGCATAGAGACACATGGGGGCCTGGTAGGGACTTTTGGAAATATCAAAGAGATAAAAACCACATATGGGAATTGCGGCGAACGCGCCATACATGCCGACTGTTTTCCCAGGTTTAAAATGAACCTGTTGCGGGGCTTGAATAAGAATACCCCGCCATGAAAGATTTTGAACAGAAGGCGAACAAGGATTTTTTTCATATGAATTGAGAGGAACTGTTAAAAACGTCTCTTGGTCAATTGTCACTGTGTATTCCTATTTTTGATTGAGGCTTGCTTAGGATTAAATAATTAATCTATTTACAAAAGAATTCTTGTGTCATTCGATATTAAAGCCAACCAAACCCAGAGTGAATGTCCACTTTTCTCACTGAGGGTTTGCAAAATTCGCAAAATGTAATTGGTAATTGTTTACTCCTACCGAACATCACACATTGACCGAGATCCTTGTCATGGTTCTTTTTTACCGGCAGGCCATAATGGCAATGGGGACCAACATGGCTACCTTTATCCGGGTAGTAGTATTTATGCTTATCTGGCTTATTGTCTCCTCCATCAGAAGCCAGCCCAAGTTTGTGCCCCAATTCATGTACGATCACTGCTGTTTTCCTTCGCAATGAAACCTTCTCCCACTTGTTTGTATCAGCCACACATATAAAAGGGTCGCTAGGTGGGGCTAACCCGCCAAAAGCGTCTTTAACCACGTTAACCTCAATGCTAATTGTTCCTTTGGCTTGTCTTGCAATCGGTAACAAGCCTAAATCAATGTGTATTGATGTTTTCTTATCTCCACTAGGAAGTATACAAATACCTTTGTCTATTGGATAAATTACAGAATTCTCATCTGAAAAAATTGCATCAACGAACCAATCCTCTTTCGGGTTAAAATTGTGCCAAAGAGCTTTCTTTGTTCCTGACTTATCCTCTACTTTGATCTCCACTGGCTTTGCGCCTGGCCCGGCAATCATATCTTTTTGAACGAGAGCTAGGGTCTCTTTTTCAGCATGTTGATCACTATATACAATGACTATACGATGGGGGTCTTTATCAATGGCTGGTGTTTTTTCATACACCGGAGCCATTTTATCAATAAGAGCCTCTCGATCATCAATTGTATTGGGAACGTTATGGACTCGATCCATTGTAACTCGAGGAAAAAATTCCAGAGTAATATTATAATTTTTAAATTCTTTTTTAACGTCCTCCAAGTTCGCAGGTGCTGGGATTTCTTTCATTACTATTTCCTGTGCGTATTCCACTGATCTCGGCCACCTATTCCACGCGAAGCCGGCCACCCA
>CAYUCH010000006.1:0-54516 GCA_964443295.1 uncultured Desulfobulbia bacterium
ACCTCGGGGTGTAGGTGTAAGGCCCATGATCACCGAGTCTCTCCAAAAATGAAAGGAGTTGGTCCTCACGCCGTGGACTCCGGCGCCGGGGTGGCCGCCGTCGATATTCGAGTCGCGGGGGTGAGGGCTTATCGAGTGCTCCAGGAGGCGGTCCTGTTGGGATTTTCTGGTGTAGGGATCCGGCAAAAGGGGCCATGGGAAAAACGGATAATCCATCTGGACGATTGCCGCGAGCCGATGAGTCCGCGGCCACGAGTCTGGACCTATTAATCAAAATCTTGATTCTTGATGAATCAAAAAAAAGGAGGGTGTTATGAGTTGGAGAACGAAAAAAATGTTGAAGTTGTATACAGCGTTTGCGCTCTTAGTTGGATCTCTTACGACGTTGTGTGTCCTGGCTGTAATGGCCAAGCCGGCAATGGCAGGGGAGGCGACCTGGCGAGTCTTGATCGACTATGAATTCACGGACGGCGTTCAGCCCGGCGCGGATGTGGTTGGTCTTCGCACTTATATGGATGGTGTTGAGCTCGAGGGGTGTACTGATAGCGCCGCCGATGAAGACGGTTTCTCCGGCTCTTTTCTTTGTGAGTTCTCAGCTGAGTATGGTTCGGCCGGATCCTTTTCCCTGGCCAAGGTTGACCGCTGGGATCAAGTCAGCCTTGCAGGGTCGTCCTTTGAATTGAATCTGATCGCTATTCCGACCGACTTCCAGGCCTCGGTTGATCGTCTGGATGAGAGTCTCTGGCGGACGTCGTTCGCTTATTCATTCCCGGATGGTCCGGTCGATGCTTTCCGGATCTATAAAGGGGATGAGATCTTTTGTGAGACTTCCGATCCGCTGGCCCGGGCTCTTGTATGCGATAAGCCGATCGAGCTCGGGGAGGAAGTGACCTTTTCCCTTGTTGCTCTGGTTGGCAATCTCGAGTCGTCCGGTGTTGAGGTGGGGGCGGTGTATCTCCCAAACCCTCCGAAGGCGGCGCCGGGGATCCGCGGCGTCCGCCTCGAGTTTATTGGTATGAATTAATCCGGATCCTAGTCGAATATTTTTTCTTCTGGAGGTAATGGTGAGTAAAGTAATGGCTTTAAAAGCGGGGGATGTCTTTGTCGTCAAAGGCGCCGGAATCATTCCTCGGTTAATAAATGGCGCTCAAAGATTTTGGGCAAAAGACGGGAGCTCTGTATATTCTCATGCCGGCATTGTATTAACCGATGTAGGCGCCACGCTCGAGGCGCTCCCGAATGGAATCAGGCTCGGTAATCTTTCCAAGTATAACGGCAAGCGGATCAAAATTGCTCGGTATACGCCTTTAACATCGGGCGACTTTGAGAGGGCAAAAAATATACTCCTTGAGGAGGACCTGGGCCGAGTGTATCCAGCTTGGAGGTTGTTCCTTCATTTGTTCCCGCCCTTGGCCAGGCGCGTCTCGTACCGTGGTAAGTGGCTCGTTTGTTCTGAGCTCGTTGGAAAATACCTTGCTCTCGTGGGTGCGCGCGAATACAATTACAAGGGAGTGAATCCTGATACATTAGCGGACGAGTGGGATAAGTGGCGCGATTTCGAGACTGTCTACGAGGGGTCGAAATGGAATTTGCAAATAGGATCAAAATCGGAAAAAAAGTCGTGAGGTCGATTTTTGGTCTTTGTCGATTTTTGATGCAACCAAATGCAACCTATATGCAACCAACAATAAAAAAGGGATTGCGGAAAAACCCGCAATCCCTTGTGTCGCTTGGTGGGCCGTCGGAGGGTCGAACTCCGGACCTACTGATTAAGAGTCAGTTGCTCTGCCAATTGAGCTAACGGCCCTAAAATGGATCATGTTGCAACCCGTTTATATCACGGGGGTGCTTCGAAATCAAGACAATCTAAGAGAAGATTGAATGCGGAAATGGTGACATCTAAGGAGACAAGATGCCAAAGGTTTTGATTATAGGCGCGGGCGGTGTCGGAGGAGTGGTAACCCATAAATGTGCCCAAGTACCGGAGGTGTTCCAAGAGATCTGCCTGGCCAGCCGAAACATTGAGAAGTGTGAGGCAATAAAAAAGCAACTTGATAGGCCAATCGACACGGCCAAGGTAGATGCCGATAGCGTGAGTGAATTGGTCGCATTGATTAATTTAGTGCGCCCCGACGTGGTGATTAATACGGCCCTCCCATATCAAGACTTGACCATCATGGATGCCTGCCTGGAAGCCGGAGTCAATTATCTGGATACCGCTAACTATGAACCTCCCGATGAAGCAAAATTCAGCTATTCATGGCAGTGGGATTATCATGAACGGTTCAAGGAACGCGGGCTTATGGCGCTTCTGGGGTGTGGTTTTGATCCAGGGGTGACCAATATTTTTTGTGCCCATGCGGAACGGGTTCATTTTGATGAGATACATAGCATTGAGATTCTTGATGCCAATGGCGGTGAGCATGGTCTTCCCTTTGCAACCAATTTTAATCCGGAAATCAATATCCGCGAAGTCACAGGCCCAGGGAAATATTTTGATAATGGCAACTGGATCGAGACCGAGCCTTTTTCCCAATCCATCACCTTTGATTTTCCAGAAATTGGCCCCCGAAAGGCCTATCTCATGTTTCATGAAGAATTGGAATCCCTCTGCCGGCATATACCCGATGTGAAACGGATGCGGTTCTGGATGACCTTTTCCGATCAATATCTGAACTACCTTGATGTCTTACAAAATGTCGGTATGACCAGGATTGATCCCATTGAGTATGATGGCAAACAGATTGTTCCTTTGAAATTTTTAAAGGCAGTACTGCCTGAGCCTTCTTCCCTTGGTGAAGTTACCAAAGGTAAAACATGCATTGGCTGTTATGTTCGTGGAGTTGTAGGGGGACGACCCCATTCAATGTTTATTTATAATATATGCGACCACGGCAAATGTTACAGAGAGGTGCAGTCCCAGGCAGTATCCTATACAACCGGAGTGCCGGCCATGGTAGGCGCAATGCTTATGCTTACAGGCATATGGCAGGGAGAGGGCGTTTTTAATGTGGAGGAGTTTGACCCTGCTCCTTTCATGGCAAAACTCATTGCCCACGGTCTGCCATGGAATGAGGTGGAAGGAGAGGAGCTTTTTAAAGGTGTGTTCCCAAAATAACTCATGTCTTACACCATCTATAAGCCTGATATATGAAAAAGAAGACGTATTTGCAATGGACTATTGGGTCGCTTCTTTTTCTTGGGATAACCTACCAGGTTTTAATCACTGCGGTGCTTCCAGGCATCATTCAATCACAACTCGCCAGCCTGGCTGATCAAGTTGGCATTAAGTTTTTTCAAGTATCAAATCCTCATGTTGGCCTTTCCGGTCTCCATATTGGTTTTCACATCGGTACAGACAAAGCGCCTGTGCTCAATGTTTCTTCAGTGGGAGTTTCCTATTCCGTTTCGGGGCTTTTAAGAAAGAAAATAAAGCAGATCAGCTTGAAGGGGCTGGAATTTCACTGTGCTGTTCAAGAAAATCGGCTGGTGGTGAATGATGCCGGCTTGATGAAATTGTTGCAACACCCTGCTACTGATGCAAAAGCAGAGGATGAGTCCCATGAAAAAGGTTCAATGCTTCTGCCGTTTGAGGTGGATCGGCTTGTTCTGGAACAAGCTACTTTGATCTGCATTATAGAAGGGGAGAAGTATCGTTTACCTGTCAGTCTTGCGCTTCACTGGCCCGATTCTGAGGATAAGAAAAAGGTCGAAATGCTGTGTTCATTCTATCCTCGGGGACAGGAGGTTGTGTTAACGGGATCTTTTGACCTTGAAAAAATGCTCGGCAGCCTGCATCTGGACGCGGAAAAAATAAATCCCATGCGATTTAGTGATCTAATGCACCTGCCAACTGGTATGGACTTGCAGGCTCGCCTTGATCTTGCCGGTATAGCGGATGTAAGTCTTTCTCCCTTTGGATTGACATATATATCAGCAGGAATTGTCTTCCACGATCCCAGGTTGTCCCAAGGGAAACAGGTTGTCAGCCTTTTGGGTAAGGATGATGAAATACCGTCAATGCGTGCAAAGATTATCGCTACTCAAAAGGACGGCGCATGGTCTGTTGAGGTAAAGAAATCCACCCATTCAATCATGCTGGCCCAGCAGGGCCGAGAAGTTTGTTTCTCCGAAGCCTCATTCGCAGGTCATGGATTGATTTCAGATAAAGAGCATCGTTTTCATTTTGTATATACGCTTCCTCTCACTGTGAAAGATAAGTACATCATGTTTCATGCGCCAGATACGGAATTGGAGGCCGACGTGGTAAAAAACCAAGACGGTGGGCTGGCAATTTCAGGCACCTTGGCGGTCAAGGATGGAACCCTGAATTT
This sequence comes from uncultured Desulfobulbia bacterium, assembly GCA_964443295.1. Taxonomy (GTDB): domain Bacteria; phylum Desulfobacterota; class Desulfobulbia; order Desulfobulbales; family CG2-30-60-27; genus CAYUCH01. The sequence goes on from CAYUCH010000006.1 coordinate 4,335, forward strand.
GCCTTCTGCCGGAGTAAAAGCAGATGGCATCACGATGACAATACCGGTTGCCTGGCCTCGCTCGGCAACTGCCCTTCAAGGCGAAATGGCCTGTGAGAAAATCAGCCACCAGGGCAAAGAACTTGGACATCTTAAAGGCAAGACAGAGCAACAGGGAGAAGAATTCCTTCTGTCGATGGATTTTACGGGGACGATTCTCCCTGGTTTATTGGCAAGATTTGAGGTGAAATCCAACTTCTCCAGTCCAGGTGAAGCATTGCTGAATATGTCTATCCCTCCATACCAACTTATGGACTTTAATCCGGCGGAAGTTATAGATTTGCCCCAGGCAATGAATGTAACTGGACAAATAGCCGGCAAGGCAATAATGAGTGTTGGAGAAAATGGTTTGAGCGGTTCGGCAGAACTTTCGTTGCAACAAGGGCATCTCAATTTACCCGATAGAGAAATCACAATAGATGGGATAAGCACCAGCATTACTTTGCCGGACTTGCCGAACCTCAACAGTGGTCCTGCCCAGAAGCTTCATTTTGACACTGTCATCATGAAATATATTTTCATCAATGATGGGGATTTCTTGTACAGCCTTGAGTCTCCGGAATCCTTTTTTCTTGAACAGGGAAGTTTTAAATGGGCGGAAGGTTCTGTTCATACTTCAGGCATCCGTTTTTATAAAAATCAAATTTCCAAGGATTTGGTCCTGTATTGCTATAAGCTGAAGCTGGCTACTATTTTAAGCCAGATGGGCATAAAAAATGTAACAGGGGATGGAACCCTCAATGGTCGAATACCCGTTTCTCTAAAAGACGGGGAGATTATTTTTGATGAGAGCTTTTTATATTCCACTCCTGGAGAGGGTGGTGTGGTGCGGATTGGGGAATCTGATTATCTGACTCAGTCCATTCCCATTGGCACTCCCCAGTTTGCCCAGCTTGATTTTGCCCAGGAAGCTTTACGGGATTTTGATTATACCTGGGCGAAACTCCACCTTGTTACCGAAGAGGAAAATTTGGTGTTGCAGTTGAAATTGGATGGTAAACCGGCAGAGCCTCTGCCGTTTGTTTTTGATCAGAGTGTAGGGAGCTTCAAGCGAATTGAAGCAAATCAGGGGCAGGGCATTTTTCAGCCCATCCGTTTAGATGTTAATTTCCGCTTTCCACTCAACACCTTTCTTGAGTATGATCAGTCGGTAAAAGAGATGTTCGACTCTATTCCATAAAAGGAGACCATTATGGTCAAACTAATGTGTGTTGTATCGATATGTGCACTTCCTTTCCTCTGGGGCTGTACAAAGCATGAGGTGCAGGTTGCTCCGGTGGAAGTGAAACCCATACATATTACAATCGACGTAAATATCAAGGTCGATAGGGCTCTGGACGATTTCTTCGGTGATATTGATAAAGAATAAAAGGAGAAGATCAGATGACTAGGCAATTTCGCAATCCAGCACTTATTCTTTTCATAGTATGTGCGCTTTGTTTATTTCTCAATCATGCAGCAGCAGCAGGTATTAAGGAACGCATGAAGGCACGGGTGCCGGAGATAAATACCCTGAAATCTCAAGGTGTTGTTGGTGAGAACAACAAAGGCTATTTGGAGATTCGGCAGCAAGGTGGTGGGCAGGCTTTGGTTAATGACGAGAATGTTGATCGAAAAAAAGTATATACAGCCATTGCTAAACAGCAAGGTGCTTCTGCGGATTTAGTGGGTAAAAGAAGGGCAAAGCAAATTGCCCAGAGAGCCAAGCCGGGCACATGGCTGCAAAATGAGCAGGGTGAATGGTATAAAAAATGATTGTTGGAGAAAAGAGATGAGCCGTAAGTTATTATTCGTTTTTTTTACATTGCTTTTATTTTTTACGTCAGGTTGTGCGGCTCCTCATTTGGATCTTTCGTTTAAGCGGGATTTGCCAGCCACACGCAACTTCATGGAGGCCTCGGCAAGTGTCGGCGTTTCGCCATTTATCGATTTGCGTCCCCAGGCCCATGGCAGTGAAAATCAAAAATGGCTGGGGATGATCCCCGGTATTCTCTGGCTGGAGATTGGTACGGATATTCCTGAGATTTATACCGCCTTTTCACCTTTTGATGCCAAACCCATATCCGAGTCCATGGCTGAAGCAGTGGCAGATTTGCTCAAGCAATCCAAAGTTGCAGGCTCTGTTATTTATTTACCCCATCACCCCGATGCTCAAGTCGATTACCGCCTTGAAGGCCGCTTACATAAAACGCTTCTGACCGAGACCTGTTATTACTACGGATCTTCTTTGTATGCCTGGGCCACCAGGGTATTTGGTTTGCCCTATGTTTCCTATGATGTGGTATTGGATGTCGAGCTGCAATTGAAATCAAATGCAACTGGCTCCATTATTTGGTCCGGTAGGTTGAAAGGCGAGGGACAGGATAAATATAATACGGTCTACCGACTGGCCAAAGGCAAGGAAGGTAAGCACGTTATAGCTCATAATTTCAGCGAATTACTGGCAAGTGAAATGGTAAGGATTTTACCCGAGCTAGAACACGTTGTCGTAAGTCCATAGCAGCATTTTTGGCTGCATGATTTTTTCTTCGCGTCCTGCGGGACATCCCCCTCTTAAATGTGCCATTTACCCCACATGCATGTTTAGTTCTTTGTAATTTCTTGGGCCTTTTCTGTTTTCCGGAAAAAGTTTTCCGTGTTTCCGAAATGTAGTATGTGTTTCCTGCCAGGACATCGTTTGAAACTGTTCTGTCACAATGTATCACATGCGAGTTGTTGGGAGAGAGAGATGGCGTATTTTTTGCATCCTTTTGTCTAACTATAAAAAAGTATAAGTGTTTTGGAGTTGTAAAATCGTCTTTTCAAAAAACGATGTGAAAGAGGGATGAAAATAGGAGATATGGTGAAAGTAAGGCTGAAAAGATATTTTCTGGGTGTTTTGGCAGTAATGTTTTTTTGTTTCTCCAGTATTCAATCCTGGGCGAGCAGCCAACCGGATTACCCCCACAACCAAGGAAACAATATCATATGTTGGGACTGTCATGCTCTATGGAATATTTTTGATCCAGACTCCACGGCTGATGACTTATGTCTTGAGTGTCATGATGGCGTGCAGGCCACCAATGTGGTCACACATTCCAGTGTCACGACCTCTAATGGCCACGGTGATTGGACAATTGAGTGCACAACTTGCCATATGCCGCATTTCCAGGAACAGTTTCGGACATACGGCAATGGGAGTTATATTGCTTCAGGGAATTCGGACACAGACGGCATTACCAGCACAACTCTGACTTTCAGCACGTCTAGCTGGACTACCAATGAATTGGCCGGTCTCATCCTCATTCCCAATACGGCCAGTATTTCTTATAATTACAAGATCGTTTCGAATACGGCTGATACCATTACGGTAATCGGCCCCATGGATCTTGACCGGGTCGGTAGTGGCGGAGCCGAATTCGCGGTAGTATACGGCGGCTTGATCCGAGCCACCATTGAAACCCCGAATTCCGGCTATCGTGATGTTCGTTTATTTAATTCCACCGGAGACCATTCCTTTGCTGACGGTGATGATGTTTATGATGGTATCTGCGAGGCTTGCCATACGTTAACCAGCCATTTTAATAATGATGGGACCGCTTCCGATCAGCTGCATTTGAACTATGGCGACATGTCGGGCACCGATTGCATCAGCTGTCATTCCCATGCAGATGGGTTTGCAGGTGGACGGCCGGCACCTCCCCATGACACGCAACCGTTTTTGAATGACTGTTATCTCTGCCATGTGGACAATGTTGCTTATTCTGTTGTGGTACCAGATTCTAAATGTAATCAATGTCACACCGAGGCTGGAAGTCTGCGGGCCAGTTTTGACACAGCCCCCATAGTGTTAACCCATAGCGATGTCCATGGTTCAGGTGATCATACGTATTCCTTGAGCTGTGTTGACTGCCATACCCTGATGGGTGCACCGACTAATTTGAATCTGGTGTCCAGTCGGGTTGCCGGCAGTATTGTTCCGAATACTCTGATTACCTATACGTCTCGTTCCGGTGCCGGCTCCATGGCCGACGGTGCACCCCATGAATCCAATATCTGTGAAACATGTCATACCGAGACCAATCATCATTGGAACGACGGCTTGGCACCAGCGGATGAGGATCCTGAAAATCCAGGCGTTTATATTGGCCATTACGATGGTATGGCTTGTACGGCCTGCCATCCCCATGGAAACGCCTTTATATTTGGTGGAAGCGATACCTGTGATGCCTGCCATGGCAATCCACCGGTGAATGCCGACATAGGTGGGCCTGACGGCCTGGTCGAACTGCCCTCGCCAACGGGCTCGATCACTGCCGGTGCCCATGCCGAACATGCCGGTTCATTGCCTGGTGGATATGGCTATGCCTGCACAAACTGCCATGCCGATGGCATGGATGTGGATAATTTGGTGCTGGATGATTCAATCCAGATTGGCTTTAGCATCTTTAATTTTAGCGGCATAGGCTCAATGTATGACCACCAGATACTTGATTTGCCTTACACTGTATCAGGTGGTGATGGCACGGAAGTGACTTCTGGTGGCAGCATGACCTGTAGTAATATTTACTGCCATAGTGATGGAACTTCATTGAACAGTAGTTGGCGCACTCCTACTATCTATACCGGTCCAGCCAATAGCAGCCCGGCCTGGGGTGCATCCGGCCCATTGGCCTGTACTTCCTGTCATGGCTATCCACCTGCCTATCCTGATGAAACGGGAAATGGCGGCGGCCCCAAATCAAATAGTCATGCACGGCATGATGGTATTGGCTATACGTGTGATAATTGCCATTATGATACTACCAGGGACGGGATTACCATCTGGGATAAGTCGAAGCATGCCAATGGCGTTTACGATGTGGTGGCCGGTGGGACTCACTTTGCCCATGGCGCGGATCGAGATATTGATTTTGACTATTCCTACGATCCGGGTGGTGGTAAATGCAGTAATAACTCCTGTCATCAATATTGGTCATACAGTGACAACATCAGATGGGGCAGGAATTCTCTGACCGCCAATCCCAATGTTCTCTATTCCGGCACCCACTATCAAGGTGAGTGTGGTGAAATCATTTTTAATGGCGTTCAACAGGGCGGCTGGCCAGATCATGGTACACCACCCTATTATTGCTGGATCGATTTTGGCGACGGTACGCCGATTTTGGAATGGGTGGATTGCAGCCAGCCGCATACATACCCCGATGAAGGTCCTTATACCGTTACCTGGATGATACGCGATACCAAAGGGCGGAGTTTTTCAGGCGTTGGTAGCGATCCGCTTCCAAATTATAAAACCCTGCCAGGAGTAAATCCTGTCTTCGAAAATACAGATCCGACACCGGCTTTTTCCATCTACATCGATGGTCAGACCGTTACCTTGAATGATCTCTCCGTTGATCCGGATTATAATACCTGTCTTCATGACGGCGGGCCGGCTACTATACGTGTTGTCTGGGGAGATTACAGCACAGCGGGTAATGTGGTGGAAGCAGTGCAATTGACTGATACACCTACCTCAGGCCACACATTTACCTATACGTATTCGAGGACTGGGAATGTCAGCGGGCTGCGATATTACATCCAGGATAATGATCCACGTTCCTGGTGGGTTGTGAAAGAACCGTATGGCAACTTTACCCTACCCCAGAATCCACCGGTAACTTTGGTCTGGGATGATCAGGTGGGGAATTGGGTTGAACAGTAAACAGTTTATAGCAAGAAGTGAGTATCTTTGAAGTACTATATTTAAGGGGAAGAGGAGAAGGCTCCTCTTCCCCTTAATTTATTAGGCTGCCTCGTTATGAATATGCACATCTCGTTGTGGAAAGGGAATTGAAATGCCGTTCGCTTCCAATACCTCTTTCGCTTTTTCCGTTGTTTCAAAATAGACATCCCAATAATCATCAACACTGCACCATGGCCGTACTGCCAGGTTCACAGAGCTGTCTGCTAATTCTCTTACCGCCACCATGGGAGCTGGATCTTTCAGAACGTTTGGGGCTTCGGTGATCAGGTTGAGGAGCAGACTTTTAGCCTTTGGTACATCAGCCTCATAGGCAATGCCGATGGTCAGGTCCACACGCAATATGCCTTCGGCTGAATAATTGGTAATGCTGCCGTTGGACATGGCACCGTTGGGGATGATGACCCGCTTGTTATTGGGGGTGAGCAGAATGGTGTTGAATATCTGGACTTCCTTTACAACTCCGAGATGGCCCTGGGCATCGATGAGGTCTCCTACCTTGTATGGTTTGAAAATAAGAATGAGTACACCTCCGGCAAAATTGGCCAGGCTGCCTTGCAGGGCGAGGCCAATGGCAAGACCGGCGGCACCGAGAACAGCGACAAATGAAGTGGTCGCTATGCCGACCATGGAGGCAACACTGATAAACAGGAGGAGTTTCAAGCCCCATGATATGAGATTGCAGATAAATGGAATCAGGGTGTCGTCCATTTTTGATTTGTCCATAGCTTTACGCGCTACGTTGACCACGGCGCTGATGATCCATAAGCCGATTATAAGGGTAATAATGGCCAGAACCAACTTTGAAGCATAGGGCAGGCATAGCTCTATGATTTTGTCTGTATACTCTGTCAATTTCTCCATGTTCATCCTCCTTGATAAAAGAATTAAATTTACATTTACCTTGCGTAACAATCCTGCACGGCATGTAAAATCAGATAATAAACGGCAGTATTGTGTCAAGAATTATTCTGATTTAGACAAAAAAGAACAGGAGAGTCGAGTGGTGGTTCGACCCTCTTGTAAGGCGAATAAGGTGTTGGGCGAGATGCATTTTGGATTAATTACCAGGGCTGCGGCAAAGCTATTAGATGAGCTTTTGCTTTCCTGGCCGTTATTGAAGTTTAGCGTGGACACAAAATCCAGCAATCGACTTCATTTTCGAAACGTATAATCCATGCATTGAGTAGTGTATTCTCGAAAGAAGGGGAGCGAGAAAAATGAACGGCGGGTTTACCTCCCTTTGGGCTGGTTATATTGAGATAAAGTGCAATTTGGCTGAATTCGTATTAATATTCTGGCATAATAAGAAAACATGGCAGATAAATGACAAGAAAAGTTGTTCAGGTTCAATAAAAGAAGTCCATTCCCAGCGGAGTTTTTATGAGTGAACCAATTGTCCTATTCGTTGATGATGAAGCGAATATCCTCAAGACCTTGACTCGTCTTTTCCTGGACGAAGATTACGATGTCCATACCGCCAACGGTGGCCAGGAAGCGCTTGATCTTTTAAACGATGGTCTTGTACCCACAGTCATTGTGTCCGATCAGCGAATGCCGGAGATGGGAGGGGCGGAGTTCTTAGCCCAGGCCAGGGAGATAGTTCCTGATAGTATTCGCATGGTCCTTACCGGTTATGCCGACATCAACGCTGCGGTTGACGCCATTAATCGTTCCGGCATTTATCGCTATATCATGAAGCCGTGGAATGATGAAGACCTGAAACTCACGGTCAAAGACGCTATTGATCGCTTTAATCTCGTCAACGAAAACAAAAGGTTGACCCAGGAACTCCACGAAAAGAATGAAATATTGTCAGAAGTGAACAAACACCTGGAAGAGAAGGTCCAGGAACGCACTCGTGAACTCCAGTATACAGTGAATGAGCTCAATGGCAGGGATCGTATCCAGCAGCATCTTGTCACCCTGCATCCCATCGATGAAACATTGCAACTCGTGGTTGATGTCATATCAGAGGTGTTAGAACCTGCTTGGGCAGCGATATATTTGGTTGATAATGAAACATCAGAACTGCTGCAAAAGAAAATTACTCCCGAAGAGATAGTCATAAACGAAGATGCGGTTCGTGGGCTGTTCGATACAGTAGTGAGTAATAAGGAAGCAAAAGGGGATAAGTTGGCAGGTGTGTATAGCTCCGGAGGAGATCACCTGGATGCTGATGTTGAGGCAATTCCCATGCAGAGCACTGAAAAATTATACGGTATCTTGTTGGTGAGCAGTAAAAATGAAGATGGCTTTACTGATGATGAAATGCATTCCCTGGCAGGTTTTTGCGAGCAAACCACCATCGCCTTAAAGGACTCTGAATTGGCCGATAATATTCCGGAAATTGGCGGTGATCTAGACAATCTCTTGAGTGATTTCACCTAGTAGGTTCAGGACTGGATATCAGAAATGCCTAAAAAGTCAGCTGATACAAGACAAGCAATCTCGCTTGAAGATAACTTCCTGAAAATTATTGAAGGGGGAGACGACCTCAATAAATTCTTTGAAGGTTCATTGGAGCAAGAGCCTACAAAGGATTCTCTGAAACACCGCCCTGCTGTGAAAAAAGAAGATTCTGAGGCGGACGATGCAATAAAATATGTCGGCAAGGGCAAACTGAAAGAATGTGGCCTTGAACTCCTTGTTGCCAAACATAAGATGGTTGCCCATATGGTTGGTAAAAGAGCCCACTCTTTTACCTCGGAGAGCATTGTTAAAGCCTTGGAGGTAAAGGGAATTGTCCAAGGCATTAATTTCGAATCAATTCTAAAGATTGTAGGCATACTGGAGCAGACAGGGACATGGACCGGTAAAGTTGTTGTGGCTCAAGGTGTCGTGCCCACCAAAAGTGAACAAGTATCCTATCCATTTTTATCAAAAGATAACCTGCAAGATCCTAAAGAAGAGTGGAAGGTTGACGGTGAAAAACTCTCTTTCAAGGAACTTGTTGAACTTTATAAGAAGGGCCATATACCCACGGAAAAAGAGGTCTCCCGTGTTGTGGCCCGGGCAGTAAATCCCGGCGAAGTCCTTATTGTTGTTGAAGCAAAGCAGGATGCAGTGCCTGGATTTGATATTTACGGAACGTCCATTCCCGTTGCTGACCCCGTGCTGGTTCCCGGGAAAAAAGTGAAGCGTAATGATAAGACCGGCAACTATGAGGCCACGACCTTTGGCTACCTCTGTATTGAAGGCAATGTCATTTCTGTCATCCCACCGGTTATGGTCAGTCCAGACATGATGGAAGCCTTCTATGTCAATATTCCCTGCCGGGGCCCGGCTAGGGCACCGACTATTTCAAGCGTTAAATACAGCCTCATCATGAAGGGAGTCCATGAAAAACGAATTTCTCCCTTTATGGTAGAGAAGCTATGCGCCGGCCTGGAAAAAAATACTATTAAAAAGCCTCTTATTAAAATCGCCGCCGGCATTAAGCCTGTACATGGCAAAGATTCCAAGTTTATTCTTGGTCTTGATCTAGAAGAAAAAGCCGGCACAGTGCAAGAAGACGATACCATTGACCTCAAAGAGCGGGATTTGATTCACACCGTGGAAAAAGGGGATCTGCTCGCCACTAAGTATTTTGCCACAGCGGGAAGGCCAGGATTCACTCTGTTTAAAAAGAGGATCAAGCAACGTCCCGGTTCTGAGATGGAATATGCCACCAAGGGCCCCATCCTCCGAAAAAAATATGATGACAGGATTGAGTATTACGCCAAGATTGCCGGTAACGTCAGTTTTGAGAAAGATGTTCTAACTTTGGTTGATGTCTTCAGGGTGGAAGGTAATGTTGACTATTCAACCGGCAATATTGACGTGAATACAGGGCTCATCGTGACCGAGTCCGTGATGCCGGGTTTTAAAGTTGTTGCCGGTGGAAATACTCTGATCGGTGGAAGCATTGATAATGGGGCCCATATCCTTGTGCACGGTAACCTCAATGTTGGCAAAGGTATTATAGGCAAAGATACCAAGGTTATCGTCATGGGATCCCTTGATGTGGATTTTGTTCAGGACGCTGAGATAGTGGTCAAAGGCGACGTGGAAATCAGGAAATACTCTTTTAATGGTATCGTTCGTTGCGGTGGTGAGATTATCATGAAACGGACCGCTACGACCAAGGGTGGCAAAGTTGTTGGAGGTATGCTCTGTGCCACAAAAGGGATAAGCATATCAACCCTTGGAGGCCCTTCAAACGAAACCACTGTGCTGGCCATACAGAGAAATGTCGAATTGCTTGCTCTACAAAAAAGAATCCAAGAAGAGATAGTTAACTATACTGGCAATATCATGAAGATCATGAAGTCCCTTGGTCTTGAGTCTGTGGACATGGACCTCATCAGAAAAATTATTGAGAAAGCCCCTGTTGCCAAAAGAGAGATGATAGTCAAGGTGGTGGGCAATCTCAATACTCTATTGAAAATGCGGCAGGAACTCTATCAAAAGGAAAAAGCTGTTGAGAAGAAAATATACAAGGAATTGGAAAGGGGCCAGGTACGAGTGAAAAGGGAAGTCTTCTATGGCAGCAAGATACAGTTCAGTGACCGTATGATAACCATTGATCAGGACTTGGGGCCAACGGTTTTTATGATGGCCCAAGATAAGATTATTTACTAGGAGAAATGAGATGGCAGATGAAAAAAAATGCATGAATTGTGGACAGAAACTTCCAGAATCACATGGCGCCGCCCTCTGTCCCAGTTGCGGGCAGACCTATTGGAAATGCGGTAGCTGCGGATATTTGATGACAGCGACCATGGCACCGACCACCTGCCCCAGCTGTAAAAAAGATTGTGAGTTCAAAAATGTAACCTGCTATACACCCGAGTGTGGTGGCCCGGGCAATATCGATCCCCGCTTGTAGAGAATAAAGGGGCAGTGTGTTATCATTCTGTCCCTTCTCAGCTACTCGGTTGTTTCCTTCGTATTTTCTATTTGCAGGTCAGACCAAACCGCCAATTCGTTGCCATTGGGATCGGTAAAATGGAAACGTCTCCCACCCGGGAAGGAGAAAATCGGTTTTACAATTGAGCCGCCGGCTTGTTCGATTTTAGCCTGGGTCTCTTCTATATTTTTACTATATAAAACGATGAGGGCACTGCCTCGATCGGTGGTGGACGTCAGGTCGGCAAGGAAAAAGCCACCATCAAGCCCCTCATTTGAAAAAGCTGTATACTCAGGCCCATAGTCAATAAATGACCAGCCAAAAGCTTGAGAGTAGAAGTTTTTAATTGCTTTAATATCTTTGGCGGGAAATTCTACGTAGTTTATTTTTTCGTGTTCATTCATTTGTTCTCCCTCTAAAAATAGAAATGCCCTCACCCCGGGAGGAAGGTGCGCACCCAGATGGGGGACCAGATGGGTGCGATGAAAATTTCGTGCATTGGGTCGAGGGGGGGGAGAAAAAATGTCAACCCATGCGAACCTTCCTACCCAGGGGAGGGAATCTACAAAGCATCTTACAGTTTACCTGTTCATGACCTGATAAGTCAAGACAGGTCTTTAAGAAGGGATAAACAACTACATGGTAATCTTAAGGGTGTTATGTTGAGGCATGTAGGTTGTGGCCATACATATTGCCGGTTCAAGGTACTATTAGGATATGGCCTTTATAGAATTAAAACAGCTCATTGAGTGTCGAGGTTGCCAATAAATGTCACTTGCCACTATTGGATGGTGACAATTATTGTCCTGATTAGCCATTAAATTACGAGATCAGCTTATCATGCATATTAATAGTGCATTTTTTATATTGAGGCCCTGGGCTATCCCGTGAGTTTTAATTATTTTTTTTATTTTAGAGTGTTTTGGAATGCATCTTGCAAAATATTGAAATAAAGTCATCTCAAATGATGAAATGGACAACTCTCATTCACCTAGAGTGGGGAGATTGGCCATGGATAGACGAGACAGGCTTCAGCTTATCTTTGTTCCTCCGGATGATTCGTGGGGACTTGACTCCCAGGTTAAATCCGTAATGAGTGATTCCAATGAAAGTAAATTCATTAAAGTCTTTTTCCTGGTTTGTTGCATTTTCTGCCTGGTAATTTTCCTTAGTCTTTGAACTGGAGGATGGGTTGATGATCTTCCTGTAATCTTCATCCTGTTTCAATACAGTACACTTTTCGAGTAACTCTTTTAGCAGAAAAAAATTGATAAATATTCACTTGTTTCCCTATAGTGAAAGAAGAAGTTCTTCTTTGTATTATGGGATATGTCAAAAGGGAAACAAAGATGAAACAACTTCTGTCCGTATTTTCACACTGTGGTGTTTTTTTTCTGCTGCTCTTCTTTGGGGTGTCCATTCGACCAGCCGTGGCTGTTATTGAAGAGGAATTGCCTCCGAACCCGGTTTTCGCCTTATCGCTTGAAGAATTATTGAGCCTCGATGTTGTCACCGCCTCCATAAAAAGTGAACCAATAAAAGATGCTCCGGTGACAGTGGATGTCATTACTGCAAGGCAGATATTAGAACGTGGATATGAGTCCTTGGAAGATGCCCTTCGTGATCTGCCTGGGATTGATTTAGTGGATGTGCAGGGTATTTTCCCAGTGATTTGGGCACCACGGGGTGCTTATGGCGATGAAAACAAACGCACCCTTTTGATGATTGATGGCATTGTTGAAAATAATATACTTGAGGGAAATGTTCTCGGTGGCCCGCAATATAGCCTGCACAATGTGAAACGCATCGAATTTATCTGGGCTCCGGTCTCATCTCTGTATGGTGCTAATGCCTATAGTGGTGTAATCAATATTATCACCAAGAAAGGTCGAGATGTTGAAGGATTTGAGTTGCAACGGGGTGCAGGTTCCTTTGCGACAAATTATGAAAAATTTATTGGTGGTGGAACCCACGGCGAAGTGGATTTTTCCATTTCCGGTTCTCGTTTCAATAGTCATGGCCCGGTGTTTGAGGAGCGGCATCCCAATTATTCTGCCAGTTATGTCGATGATGCATATTCTGTTGTCACTCGAGTCTCATACAAGGAGACCACGCTGGGATTCAGCCGGTTCGACCGACCAATGGGTGACGGTCAATTTTCCAATTCTGCTGCCCAGTATTTTGGCTTGCCGTTGTATGGTTATGAAAAGAGTGAAGGGCAAGCAATCGCCGATAGCATCTCGCCCATTGATATGAATAACGAACCTCCTTCCCTTTGGCATCCCATTACCAATACTGCTTTTCTTAAATCTTCATATTCTCCCCATGCAGATCTCACTCTGCACGGCAATGTGTTTTATAAGAAGACAGAAGTCCACGATGACTCCTGTGAATATGCCCTAGACCCGGCCAATAACCGTTTTATTCGTTTGCCTTTTACCCACACTTCCGATCGAATCGGTGTGGAGTTATACGGCGATTATCTCATAAATCTCAACCAGGATTTCATTGTTGGGGCAGAATGGGAAGAAAGTGATGTGGAACGGGGATATCGGGAAACAGCCCCGTCATCAGGTAATTCCGCACGTTGGGAGTATTCTGCTGACAGAGTCTCCGATATCTATACAAATACCGCAGTGTTCGGTCAATATCGATGGAGGACAGAGTTGTTAAATTCAACGGCCTTCACCCTTGGGCTGAGATATGATTACAACAATAAATATGGTTCAACCACGAATCCGAGGGTAGGCTTGGTCATAAAACCGAATTCTAAATGGGTCATGAAGGGGTCATTGGGAACAGCATATAGAGCTCCCAACAGTTTTGACTTGTATACAGAAACAACCGTACGGGTGGCAAACCCTGATCTAGTGCCGGAGAAAATCACCTCGTATCAAGCCTCTTTATGCTATGAGTTCTGTGAGCATATGCAAGTGCAGGCCTCTTTTTATCATAACCAGCTCAAGGATATGATTGTCTCAAACGTTGATATTGGCGATATTGATAATGACGGTGAGCCTGAGACCCAAAATCAGAATCAGGGCAAGGCGCGGATTACCGGCATGGAATTGCGTGCCAATTATTTACTTTCTCAATCCCTGTCTGGTTTCGCAAGTCTGAGCCTGCAACGAGCACGGCAAGAGATGGTTGGTGAAAAAAATGATGTCCCCAATGTCGCTGAAGTAAAAGGCAATATCGGCCTCACATGGTATCTATGCGATTGCGCGACGATTTATGCTGTTGGCCGTTATGTTGGTGACCGTTCAACTTCTCCTACCAACCCGCGGCAAGAAGTGGCCGGATATTTTGTAACTGATCTGACAATTACTTCTGGAAAGTTTTTTTATGATCACCTGAGAGTTTCTGTGAAAGTGAATAATATTTTTGACATTGATATGGCAGATCCTGGAATCAGGTCAGCCAATGGTCTCTATTATCCAACCCAGCATACCTACCCAGGCCGCAGCGCTTTTTTTGAGGCAAGTCTTATTTTTTAAGCTTGTTGTTTTTTCTCAGTATAACCAAGAATAACTCTCCCTCTTCAGGATGATGTGAAATATATGCAGGGTTCTTTTCCGCATTGCGGCACCTTTAATAGGAAAGGTATTTTGTTGTCTGGTATTGTGTGAAATATCTTGAAAGATCATTTGTTTTAGTGTACTACCTTGTCAGTCGGCGTTCATTTTTTGGTATATTTGTTTGTTATGTTTTTCGAAGCTCTAATTCTACTCTTTTATATTTGCACAAAAGGTGTTCACGTTATGGATATACAGCAGTCCCTCCGTGATAATTTTGGCTTTGAAGCATTTCTGCCTGGCCAGGAGGAAGTAATCAGCCGCCTTTTAGAAAATCACTCCTGTCTGGCAGTTTTTCCAACTGGCCAGGGGAAGAGCCTCTGTTATCAATTTACTGCTTTACATCTTTCCGGTCTTACCTTAGTGATATCACCGCTTGTCGCCTTGATGAAGGATCAAGTGGATTTTCTCAGGAGAAAAAATATTGCTGCAGCACGGCTGGATTCCTCCATCAGCAGAGAAGAGTTTGACACTATCCAGAAAGACATGGCTGATGGGCGATTAAAACTCCTTTTTGTAGCACCGGAACGATTTGCCAATGAAGGCTTCCTGGCCAGCCTGCGCCGGCAGTCCATTTCGCTAACGGTAATTGATGAAGCCCATTGTATTTCTGAATGGGGGCATAATTTTCGGCCGGATTACTTGAAACTGGCAGCATTGACAAATGAACTGGGTGTCCCCGTCAGTCTCTGTTTGACTGCTACGGCCACACCCAAAGTGGCAAAAGATATTCAAAAGGCTTTTGGAATTTTTGATAATGATTTTATTCAGACCGGTTTTTACCGTCCCAACTTGACTTTACGTTTTTCTCCATCAATCGCGCCACTCACCGTCCTCAAAGAGAGGCTTGCAGAGAGAGCGGCCGGTTCGGCCATTGTTTATGTCACACTCCAGAAAACCGCAGAGAAAATAGCATTGAGTTTATCCGAGGCAGGGTTCTCAGCAAAACCCTATCATGCCGGCTTAAAGGACGAGCAGAGACATGCGGTGCAGGAATGGTTTATGGACTCTGACCGTGCCATAGTTGTGGCAACCATTGCTTTTGGTATGGGTATTGATAAGGCCGATATCCGGTATGTCTATCATTATAATCTACCCAAGAGTCTGGAAAATTATACTCAGGAAATAGGTAGGGCCGGCCGCGATGGTCAACCGGCCATGTGTGAATTGCTCGGCAATAACTCCGATTTGACAATATTGGAAAATTTTACATATGGTGATACTCCCGATCCTGATGCCATTACCGGGCTGACGGAAAAAATTATCAATGAAGAAAGCCGCTTCAGTCTTTCTGTGTACGAAATTTCACATGAATACGACCTTCGTCCCCTGGTGGTCAATACCCTGTTAACCTATCTGGAATTAGAGGATGCCATTGAATCAACCGGACCGTTTTATACATCATATAAATTTTATCCAACCCGTCCGTCTGCCGAAATGTTTGAGCAGTTCGATGAAGAACGACAGGAATTTTTACGCACCATGTTTTCTTGTGCTAAAAAGGCGAAAAAATGGTTCACCCTGGATGTGGATGAGGTTATAGAAAAAATGGCTTGCCCCAGAGAGCGGGTGGTGGCGGCCCTCAATTACTTGAAAGATCAAGGTGAAATAGAGCTGCAGGTTGCCGGTGCTCGTCGTGGTTTTAAAATGCTTAATCGCTTTTCAGGCCAGGGATTGGTCGAGTTGGTTCAACGACTGCAGGAACGTTTTCTAACCAGGGAACAAAACGATATCAAACGGTTGCATGAGGTGATCACCTTTATTGGTCATCAAGGTTGCCAGACCAGATATTTGCTCGGCTATTTTGGTGAAGAACTCTCAGACAACTGTGGCCATTGTGAATATTGCATATCAGGGAATGCGACAGGGGAGAGTATTACAAAGCACTCCAGGAAGTCAGGAATAGCCGAGGAAAATGTCGAAACTATCAAGGCAATTCTTGCCGAACAACATCCAGCATTGTCTTCTACTCGTCAGCAAGCAAGGTTTTTTTGCGGTATCAGTTCGCCCATGGCAGGGCAGCACAAACTCTACGGTCATCCATCGTTTGGTTTATTGGCTGATATCCCTTTTCTGGAGGCTTTCCAGTGGCTTGAAAAAAATCATTAATTGGCTGTGAATAGGTTGGAATTGCTGATAGACCAGACCAGAAAGGCTCACACACCATTTTTGAAAAATGTATATGGAATGAGCATCGGTACATTTCTCTGGTATTCACGATAATGGTCACCAAAGTGCACGACCAGATCTTTTTCTTCTAGGATTGTCCCAATCCAAATCCATATTGTCCAAAGGGAGATAAAGAGCAACCTGTCCAGGGTAATTATCGGGTGGGTCCATATCAGTATGAGCATGAAAAAATAGAGGGGGTGTCTGGTGAATTTGTATGGTCCTCTCAATTTGAACTTTCCGACTCTTTCGGGCTTTTTGTTGATGAAAAGAGAGATTTGTTTATTTCCAAATGGATCAAAATTCTTTAATGACCTGATACCCCAAATAATCCCCACGACAGCGGCACTCTGCAAGAAATACAATGCATACGTGTATGGTGTGGATATCGAGAAAATGACATATGGACTTTCTTGCCAAAAGAGAACTACTAGTGTCAGCATAATCCCTGAGAATATTGCGAAAAAAGCACTAAAGGATTTTTGAGGGATAAGTTGCTCGATTTTTTCCCGGATCGACACCCTTACCATCAAGCTATGCTGGCTGAAAAAGAGGATAGAAAGGAAGCTGTTAAGGAGGAGAATCTCAACATTACTTCGTTGCAAATTGATAATGTTCAAAGGTCCCGAGATAAGAAAGATGAAAAAGAGCAGAAAAGAAATACTTCCAAAAAATTTTGAAAGAACTGAAATGACTTTATATGAAAATCGAGATGTTGACATGGACCGTGATTTCACTTGTGCAGAGGTTCAAGGGTATTTTTGTGGCTCGCCTTATTTTCAAGTATATGCGGGGTGAACTCTCGCCCTATTTCCCAAATCCGTTGGCCATTATATTCCTGAGCACCTGCACTGTATAAAGCGGAATTCAGCTTCTCCAGTTCGGATTGCATGGGTTCACCGATGAGCCGGCCCAGATCTCCCAAACTATGTGGTGGTGATTGGGGATATATAATTTTACCCCAAAGGAGTAAGGCATTTTTCATTGACTGTGCATCGCTTTGCACACAGGCTTTTTTCAAACCCTTCTTCGCTTTTTTAAATGAGGCTACATCTTGTTTGGTATCTTTAGTACTCCTTGATTTTTTAGAATATACCCAGCCTAAGGCAGTAAGAAACCAACCGCTGCCCAGAAAGAGACTGATCCAGGGCCAATGTGTGGTTTGGGGGGCAGATTGAGGAATTTTTTCGATCAAACCTTCTGGAGTTGGGGCTTGTGGTAATTTTTCACTACCTGGCACAGGAACCGCAGGTTGTGCAGTTACTTCTCCAGGCGCTACAGAAATCTTTCTTTCAGGTATGCGGGCAACTTCCATTTTTTCGGTTGCTGTATTCCACCAGGGAATTTCAATGGCCGGCAAAGTGAACTCTCCGGCGTGGGGTGGAATCAGGGCAATTTTTTCCTGTCGCAGGCCAATGACAACATTTCCTTCTTGTTGATCCTGGAGGATGGGTTGGTCGGGATATTGTTTGAGTCCGGCAATATCACTTGGGGTTAATTCCGGTAATTGAGCAGAGGTAAGACCTTTTGCGCCAGCGGAAAGGGTCCAGGTCACCGGTTCGCCTGCCGTGAATTCCGGTGGATTTTGGGGCCACTCCTCGACCAATTGTACGCCAATGGCCGGCAGCCAGGCTTTCCCCTGATATCCTTGAGGGATACCTGCTACTTCAATATCCAATGCCTGGGACTGCAGCCGCCTGGTTCTCGTGTTGGAACGGAAAAAGCTCATACGGGAATTAGACCCGACAACAACTTCTGCCTGGGCGAAAAGAGGTTCCATGTGGAGTGTGCCGCTGTTTTGTGGGAAAATAGCATAGTTTCGTTCAAGCACAATGTAATCACGCTGTCCACGAGTGGAGCGATACTGCTTATCTTCTCCTATTTGTTGGATAATGACATCCAGGTTATTAATCTGTGGCTCATCAATGCCATATTGGGCAATATTGATAGCGGTGAGGAGCCGGACTGTAAGAATGATTTGACCTTGGACATAGGCTTTTTCTGGTTCAACTTCTACTTCAAGAAAAAGGTCGCCTTGTTGGTCTGCCTGGGCCTGAATCCTTGGCTTTACGGTTATTGCGGTGTCCTGGCTTCTATCTTTACCAAATGCTATGGCAGGAATACTGAGTACGCCTTCTTTTTTGGCCATAACCGTTAAAAGCCATTGTTTGCTTTTGGTCGTGGTGCCATTCACCATACTGAAATTGCTGGATTGATTCTGCTGCAGAATCTCAAAATCCTTTTTAAGTGGCGTGAAATCCGGGTCGTCGTCCACCGAACCCTTGGCTTCAAAAATGAGCTGAAAGGATTCGTTGATGTGGACAGGATTGCGGTCAGCGGAAACTGTGATTTCTGCTGCAAAAGCGGCTGCTGAAAAGATCAACAAGAGCATTGAAAAACAGAAGAAATATCGACTTACCATGCCTGTGCCTCATTACGGCGATTTTTTTTATTTTGATATTGATAACGAAATTTCCGTCGCATAAGTCCTCCGGGGTCATCGGGAATACGACGGAGCCATTGTTCCTTGGCCTGTTCGGAAAGTTGGTGTTCCTGGTCCATGGGCATAGCTTGTTGGTTGTCGTTTTGTGTATCGGATTGATCTTTGTGCTGGGTCTGCTCGGCTTGTTTTTGTTCAGCATTTTTTTCATCAGCAGGTTGTTGCTCTTCATTCTGGGATGACTGCTGTTGTTCAGTATCCTGTGCTTGTTGATTTTCTTGGCCTTCACCCTGCTGTTCTTTGGATTGATTCTGTTGTTGGTCCTGGTTTTCCTTCTGTTGCTGATCTTGCTGGTCCTGTTGCTGGTTTTCGCCAGATTGGTCTTGATTCTTATCTTGGTTTTTCTGCTGTTGTTTTTCCTGCTCTTCCATAATTTTTTCCAGCAACTCTTTGTTGGCCTGTGCGTCTTGGTGATTTGGATTATGATCTAATGTTTTTTGGTAAGCATCCACAGCCTCAGGAAGGCGACCAAGTTTTGCCAAAGTGTTACCACGATTATAATGGGCTTCGGGATGATCGATATCCGAAAGTTCTTCCAGGGCCTCTTCATACTGACCGGCCTTGTAATGGGCTGTGGCCTTCCATTCTTTATTGTTAAACAGTGTGGCAGCCTGTTTGGGTTTCCCTGCCTCCATAGCTTTCGCAGCTCTTTGATCTTTATTGGACCAGAGTTCATCCCAGCTGAGGGCCTGGGCGGAATCCGGCATTAACAGTAAGCTGAGTAACAGCATAGCGATATATCCACGGCGGAAAGCCAGAGCGGCCAATGGCATAATGGCCAGTAACAACCAGGGGCCTTCTTCCTGCCATACGTCCGCCTTCATCTCGGTTTGTTCTGATTCAGCTTTCAGTCGATTTATTTCAAGCAGCGCTAAGAGGTGTTTGATGTCGGTATCATCAGGGGTGATTTCACTGAAACGGCCGGATGATTGCATGGCAATGGACCTGAGTCCTGCTGAATCCAGCTTTGGAATAACGATTGAGCCACCTTGGTCTTTAAGAAATCCGCCATCTGCAAGAGAAATTGGTCCACCGTCAGAGGTGCCCACAGCCAGGATGGAAATGCGGTGTCCATGATCCCGAATATTTTCAAATGCCTCCATGGACTTCTTTTGGATGCCATCGGTAATCACCAGGATATCGCCTTTGGAAATTCCAGCATTTTTCATGAGCTCAGCCGCTTTTTCCAAGGCCCGGTCAACTCGGCTTCCCTGGGCGGGCATGATATCGGTGGTCAAACTAGGTATAAGTGAGTCAATGGTTGCTGCATCATCCGTGAGGGGGCTTACCGTAAAAGCCTCAGCAGCATATCCGATGAGAGCAGTTTGGCCGGTTTTTCGATTGTGGAGAATATCGGAGATCTTGTGGCGGGCTCTGGTCAATCGGGTTGGTTTAAGATCAGCAGCATCCATGGAGCGAGATAAATCCAGCAGAATGACCAGGGCTGATTGTTCTTTGAAAACTGGTTGGGGTAATTTTTCCCAGGCCGGTCCAGCCACGGCCAAGATGGCAAGAATACCGGTGATGATAAATAAGAAAATGGGCCAACGGCTTGCTTTGCCCGGTTTGCCAATAAGAAGATGGGGCAAGAGTTGCGGGTCTATCACCGATTGCCAACTGCGGCTGAATAGTTTGCGCTGAATGAGCAACCAGGCCAAGATGCAAAGGGGGATGAAGGCCAGGAGCCATTCCGGGCGTTGAAAATGAAATTGGTCCATGTCTATTAAAAAAAGTTTATGTATATTTACTTTGGGCCGCCCAATATACCCGATTTTGCCGACTGATTACATAGGAAACATATATACTTATCTGTCTAGAAGTAAACGCTGATAAATCGCGAAAAGTTCCTTATTAGCACGTATCCCAAGGAAAAAACAGAGTAAGGATAAGGCAATTTTGAATGAGATACATGTTTTGAGATCGGGTGCAATTGAGAGAAAATGAAGTAACGGCGTACAATGGATGTGGTTTCGTCCGTTGAATCGCAAATCTGCATTACGAGTGTATTATTGCTTAAAAAAGATGCTCTCCACCATTATAGGTTTCATACATCTGGGTGGTTCCATTGTATATTTTGGTATTTCCATGGAAATGGCAGACAATGCACTCTCTATACACGGTATCAATGGCGTTAATATCAGGGTTCCATTCCTGGTAATGACATTGCATGGCACAGTCACCAGGCGTGATGGTGTGGTGTTTAGCTGGTATTGCACTATGGCAAGTCGCGCAGAGATCACGCCAATCACCCCTGCCACCGGGGATGGTCACTTCAAGTCTGTTTACTGCAGTTCGAACTAGAAAGTTATTTGAAGATCCATGGGGCTCATGACAATCTGTGCATGACAGAACATATTGCCCAAGTGATGTGTCTGTATAGGGAGAGATCACATCAACACCATTATCATTAGTAGCAGAGCCTCCTCCATGTTTCTCAATATTCCAATTGAATTTTTCTAAATTTCGTCCTAGTGCAGTGGACCAAATAGTGTTGGTATTGTTATGGCAGTCGGTACAGAAATCGATGTAATCCGGCATATTAGAGCCATCATGGTCTGCTGTGCCACCTGGCTCATAGGTGGAGGAGGAGTTATAAACAAGTGGGGGTTGGTATGTGTTGTGGCTATCCATCCTCTCGGTAAGGTCATCTCCCCAGAGATTGCCATGGTCAGATGGTTTTGAAATAGCCGTAAAGGTGGGATCAGTTACGTGAGCTTTGTTTTGTTTGGCAAGATGCGGGTTATGACATGCAGTGCAGGGATTTGATTGATCTATGAAATAGGTGAATTGATTCCTGGAGAAGTTCCACACATCGTACAGGTTGTGTTGACTGTGGTTGTCACCGGCATTAGGGGTGAAAGCATCGAGGATACTATCCACAGCCAAGGCGCCACCCAAATAACTGCCAAAGGTTCGGGAAAAATTATAATTGGTAATTTGCATCACCGAACCGAAATTATTGTGGCAGTAAAAGCAGAAATTGTCTGACTCAGCATAGGGGGGCTGACTGGCCAGGGTGTTGTAGTTATTACTGAATAGCGAGAAAGCTGATGGACCGCCATTCACCGGTGCCGGTTCCAGGCCTTCTATCTGACTATGCTGTTCATGACAATGGGCGCAATTGCCGCGGCTATATCCCTTGGTGCTTATATCAAGCCGGTTGACACCTGTTGTGATGTTTCCATGGGCTGAATCCATATAACTGCCAGCCAGACAAGGACTGGCAAAAATGCTGGCGATACAAAAAATAAGGAGGACCAGGATAAGAATGTTTCTATACTTCGAGCAAAAAGGCATAGATAGATCTCCGAAATATCTCTAAAAAGATCATTTCACGTTATATTTTTTAGCCTGGTAAAGGAAGGGGATACCGAAATAATACCAAATTATGCAATAAATGTCGAAACGCAATTTCCTGTCACAGCTTCTCATTATCTTGCCACTCCATTGAGACGTAAGATTGAGACAAGTCCGGCCAGGACTATAGCAAGACCAAGGGGCCAATAGTAGAGAGCAGTCACCGGCCTGAAGCTTTTTGCTTCCTGTTCTAACGGTTCCAGTTTGTCCAGTAATGTATAGATGTCTTCCAGCTCTTTGGTGTTTCTGGCCCGAAAATATCGGCCCCCGGTTTTTTGAGCAATGGCGGTGAGGGCTTCTTCATCCAGATCGGCGGAAGGGTTTACCCGCCTTGTCCCAAAAAAAGAACGTCGTAGCATTTCATCTGCGCCAATCCCGATTGTATAAATTTTAAGACCTACTTCTGCAGCCAGCTCAGCAGCCTTTATGGGTTGTACCTCGCCGGCTGTATTCGCACCGTCGGTGAGGAGAATGAGTACTCTGCTCTCCTGGGATTTATCCTGTAATCGCTTGATGGCCAACCCAATTGCATCGCCAATGGCGGTCTCTTTCCCTGCCAGGTCAATGGCGGATTCCTGAAGAAAGGTCTCCACAGTAACCAGGTCAAAGGTCAGTGGGGTCTGCAAATATGCCTGCCGACCAAAAAGAATGAGGCCAAGTCTGTCCCCTTCACGGCGCTTGATAAACTCACTGGCCACGTATTTGGTGGCGGTGAGCCGATCAACCCGCTTACCGTTTATTTCAAAATCATCCATCTGCATGCTGCTGGAAAGATCCACAGCCATCAAAAGATCACGGCCGCTGATGGGAATTTCCACCCGATCGCCAAGCCATTGCGGTCGAGAAGCAGCAAGGACCAGGCAGATCCAGGCAAGTCCGGCTAATATCAGCAACCAACGTCGGGCAGCAAGACTGATCTCAGTTGTCGTCTCATTTTGAAAATCGTCAACAAAGGAAACCCGCAGGGCAGCATCTTGCACGGTGGTGGCAGATGGAAGGAGAAAGCGAATGATGAATGGCAGCGGAAAAAAGGCAAAGGCCCAGAGCCATTGGAATTGCACCATTACGGCTTCCTCCGGGGCAGGGCCTCAAGCCATTTATTGCATGCAGTGAGTAATTCTTGAGGATTGATTTGACCTTGTTGCTGGTAGGGTGCCTGCAGTAATGCTTCTGCAATATCTTCGGTGAAATAATCTTTTGGAGTGAGGGTGTTTAATTTTTTTAACCAGCTAACTCCGGTGAGACTGGCTGTATTCTTACGGCCTTCAAAACTCATAAGGACCCGACGCAGGAAGATGGAAATGTCCCGGACCAGAAGAATGTCGTCCTGGTGCGTGTTATAAGTTTCTTCAATGGTTTTGAATTCCCTTTTTGCCACCTTATGTATCGGCTTGTTTTTTACCCACCGAATGAACCACGGAATAAAAATGGCGAAGCCGATGATCAAAAACAATAGAATCCACCAACCGGGTGCTGGTGGCCACCAGGAGACGGGATCAGGCGGATGAATATCACGTAATGGCAGCTCGTTCATTTTTTCCGTTTTAATCCCAGACCATTTTTCAGAGTGTTTACAAGGTCCGTATCGGTGGAGATGGGTAAAAAGAAAATACCCAGCTTACGGCATAATGTTCGTAATCCATCCCGGTGATTATGAAAACGCTGTTGGTATGAAGCCTGGATTTTTTTATCACGGGTATTAAAGCCGAATTCGCGATGACCGTCACTGACCCGGTAATAACCAGCCCGGGGAAGCTCGGCTTCCAAAGGATCGGAAATAAACAGGAGCAGCACGTCATTATGTCGGGCTAATTGCGCTAAATTAGCCTGAAAACTTTCATGGGTATTTCTGAAGTCACTGATTACAAATATTAAACTTCCAGGTCGGGCCACTCGGCGGAGCCGGCTTAATGTCATGCGGTTGGTGTCTGCTGGTACAGAGCTGCCCTGGAAATTTTCCCAGGCCGGGTGATCGGCAAGTTGCTGAATAAAATGTAATGAAGCGGCTTTACCCCGGTGGGGGCGGATTTCCTGGTGTACCTCTTCGGAGAAAATAAGGCCACCCAGGCGGTCACCATGTTGGATGGCACTCCAGGCCAGCAGAGCAGCAGTTTTGGCGGCCACCACTGATTTAAATGAACCACGGGTGGCAAAGAACATGGGCTTCCGGTAATCCACCCAGAGCAGCACCGGGCGTTCACGTTCTTCCCTGAAAAGTTTGGTGTGGGGTTTGCCGGTGCGGGCCGTAACCTTCCAGTCCAGCGAACGGATATCATCGCGGACTTCGTCAAATTCCATGCCCCGCCCTTTGAAAGTGGACAGATAATTCCCACTGAACCGGGCCTGGATCTTGCTTGATTGGAGAGGCAGGTTTTTGGCGGCCTGGTGCAATCCGATCAGGGTGGCGGGATTCACCCGGATGATGTCATCTGCTGGTATGTGAATTTTTGGGCTTTCTGGGGTCATTTGTTTGTTCCACACTGGAGGGGACTGATTTTGTTTTTCCCCCGGGGACAGAATAATTTTCACAAGTTACAAGATCATTAGAATATACTAACCTGGTGCACACGAAGAAAAATTGAATCTGTCTCCCGGTTAGAAAATAATTCAGTCCCTAAGTCTCCTTCAGTCTTCAGTCTCTCCTACGGCACCGCAATACGACTGATCAATTCATCAAGATACCGGTCCGTAGTGATGCCTTCGGCTTCCGCTTCAAAGGAGAGGATGATGCGATGACGCATAACATCGTGGGCCATGGTCTGAATATCTTCCGGTGCCACAAAATCACGACCAGCCAACCAGGCATGGGCCCTGGCAGTGCGATCCAGAGCAATGCTGGCCCTGGGGCTTGCGCCGTATTGCAGCCAACCGGCTAGGTCATCTCCGTATGCCCCAGGGTTGCGAGTACTGAGCACCAATTGCAGGAGATAATCCTCCAGGTTGTCAGCCATATAGATATCCAGTACTTCCTTTCTTGCGGCAAAGAGGTCTTCCTGGGTGATTTCTTTCTCAGGTTTGGCTGGCTCACGCAAGTTTTCCCGAGCCTCATGACGGGTGAGATGCAAGATTTCCTTTTCCGCTTCCGCATCAGGGTAATCAATGAATACATGCATGAGAAAACGATCTAGCTGGGCTTCGGGCAGAGGGTAGGTTCCCTCTTGTTCAATGGGATTTTGAGTCGCCATTACCAAGAAAAGTTCCGGCAATTTATAGGTCACCGATCCCACGGTGATCTGTCGCTCTCCCATAGCTTCCAGTAAGGCAGATTGCACCTTGGCAGGAGCGCGATTGATCTCGTCGGCCAGGATCAGGTTATGAAATAACGGTCCTTTTTGAAATGTGAATGAACCATCCTGGGGTCGGTATATTTCAGTACCCGTCAGGTCGGCGGGTAATAAATCAGGAGTGAACTGGATACGGTGGAAGTCTCCCTCAATTCCTTCGCCCAGGACTTTAATTGCCCTGGTTTTTGCGAGTCCCGGAGCCCCTTCCACCAACAGATTTCCATCTGCCAGCAAGGCGATGAGTAACCTGTTCAACAAAGTGGTCTGCCCGATAATCTGTTGGCTGGCATATTGCGTGAGTTCTTGAAATTTTTCTTGAAGTGATGGCACAGTCATTTCCTCTTACGAATTTTCACGTCCTGTTCAATATAGAAAAAAGGGGCCGCCCATGCGGACGTCCCCTTGAAATAGTACAATGCTAATGGATGGTGTTTTCTTTAATCGAATGGCTGCAACACCCAGATACCGCAAGGGCAGGTATCGCGGCAGAAACCGCAACCAATGCATTTCGTATCATCCACTCGGTATTCAAAACCACCCTCCAGAGTTTTTTCCCGGCCAATGGCATTCTGCGGGCAGATAGTCTCGCAGAGATGACAGTCCCGGCAGGAACCACAAGACAGACAGCGCTCAGCTTCTTCTTGGGGTGTGAGGCTATCTTCGCCGGTGGGGCAATAATGCTCCAGAGTCAATGATTGTAAGGCAATGAGACTTTTCTGAAACGGTTGCCATTTCTCACCTTTTACTGTGGCGACAATAAAGTCCGCTGCGTCTTTACCTCGACCAAGAGCATTGGTGGCAAGACCTGGTTTTTCCACATCACCGACAGCTAATATATTGCTGTCGCTGGTAAGTCCTGCTGCATTGGTTTTAATCCAACCGGCACCACCCACGGTGAGAACTTCAACCGAATCAGGCAGGAAGTTCAAGGCTGGCACATCACCAATTGAAATGATAACGGTCTCGGCCTCAAAAAGGTTCCCCTCTTTATCCACCAATCCCTGGTCATTGACTTCGGCAGTCATCACCGGCCAATGGAATGTGGCACCCAGAGCCTCTGCAGCCTCTTTTTCTTTACCAAAGGCCAAAGGCTTCTGGATATCAACCAGCTTCACCTCTTCAGCACCCAGACGATATGCCTCACAGGCAACATCGCAACCAACATTACCGGCACCGATGATCACTACTTTTTTGCCGACTGTTGGAGGTGTATCACTTTTACCGGATTTCAGGAAATCCAGGGCAGGGATTACCCGCTCATGACCTGGGAAGGGGATTCGTCGTGGTTCATGGGTACCCACTGCTACAACCACATAATCATAGTCTTTCTGGAGCTCGGCCATTTTTTCCTTGGTCATGGTGACGCCAAGGTTGACTGTGATTCCAGGCATAGTGAGGAATCGGTCTATTTCAGCATCCCACGTGGCTTTTGGCAGCCGTTCCCAGGGAATAACCTGAGCTAATTTACCACCCAGTTGATTGTCTTTTTCAAAAATATGGGCTTCGATACCAGCTATTGCAAGCTGCCAGGCAGTATTCATGCCGCCTGGGCCACCACCAACGATGGCAACTTTTTTACCAAGCGACGGTGCCGGCTCCGGTGCTGGCGTATCTTTCACCGCCCGACCAAGTAAGGCAACATCGATGTTTTCATCAACGTTATTCCGTGAGCAAGTTTCCATGCATAAATTGGGACAGATGGCACCACAAACCGAGGCTGGTAGAGGAGTATAGTCCAAAGTTACTTTATAGGCTTCTTCAGTCCTTCCTTCCCTGATCAGGCGTAAACGATCTACAGTTGGAATATGTACCGGACAATTATAGGTACAGGGAGCTGCAGACTCGTGGTTGGCCCAGTAAGGCCGTTTTCTTCTTAGATCGCCAGTAACAATAACACCGATATGGCTGCGGTCCAGACCAGGAGCAAGATCGCGCAAAGGATCACCGCCAAAGGCAGGCTCCCATACTGATCTTCTGAACTCTGCCATGGGCATGGGACCGGAGAATAAGAGAGCCCGTTCCTCGGGTAGAATGGACATGAGAATTTTCCATTCATCCCTAACAGAGAGGGTTTCAAGAAGATCTTGGCGGTCAATAGTCTCAAGGTAGCCGGACATGTTGTCCATGAGCCATTGCCATTGCTCATCATCCGGTACTATTTCTTTTACGTTGGTGCGGGAATAGGAGTCATCGGTTTTGCCACGATAGTAAATCCAACCACCAACCATACCGACGCAGGGGCGATAGCCCAAAACATTGTCCGGATCCTTAGCTTCTACTCCACAGACAACTCCGACGCCGCCACAGTTGAACTCGGCAAAGGTATCACCCACCGAGCCAAGTACCCAGAGTTCTGGCCTGGAATAATCAGGATTCCATTTTGTCATGGTGAGACCACGGGCACCAATGGAGCCCTTGATCATCACTTTTCCCTGGGCCATGGCGTTGCATATACCGTTGGTGGCATCGCCCATAACGGTGATATCGGCACCGATGTTCAACCAGCCCACATCGTCTGAGGCAGAGTCATGGCAGGTGATGGTCACCCCGGGGTGGCCCATGCAACCCAGCCGTTGGCCGACAGGACCTTGTATTTCAATATCAACAGGACCGTTTTGGGCGAAAATTCGTCCGCCAACATTATGTTGACCATAAGTTTCCAGGATCAGGTTGTTGGCTTTAGCGGCCGCTTCCTGAACCAGGTCTTCAAAGTTCTTTGAACTGATCCGTTGGCCCTGTTCGTCGATTCCTTTGACGGTGATAGCTTCTACGCTGCTCACTGTGTGCTCCTTATCAATATATAAATAACGGGGCAGTTGTGTATTTCTTCCCCGCCTGTAAGCGCTTATGCTTTAACAAACGTATTTAATGTTCAAACGATCTGCCGCCGCCTTATCATCAATACCGATGGCGTCGGACATTCCAATGGGCAGACTCTGGGAACGTCCCAGAGGTGCCATGAGTTTCTTCATCTCGGTGCGCATGGACATGAATACATCGGCAACTCGCTGTGCCACTTGATCAGGATCCAGGCGTCGATAGAGTTTCGGATTCTGGCTGGTAATACCCTTTGGACAGAGGCCGATATTACACACATTACAGCGATTTTTTTCGCTTCCCAGACAACCGGCCGCTGCCTGCATGATGTATTTACCCATATGGACACCGGAGGCACCCAGTAGAATGAGGGCCAGGCCGTTCTGCACCACATTGGCATTTTTGCCAACACCACCAGCGGCAAAAATGGGTATTTCATTCTGACGACCCTGGGCCACCAGATCCAGGTAACATTCCCGGACATTGGAGGCGATGGGGTGGCCCATGGCGTCCATGCTGATGTTGTATGCAGCACCGGTACCACCATCCAGACCGTCAATCAAAAGAGCTGAGGCGTATGGATTACGGACAAGGTTGTTCAACACCGCCTTGGCCGAGGTGGAACCGGAAATTTTAGGATAGACCGGTACTTTGAAGTTCCAGGCCATGGACATGGACTGGATCATTTTCATGACACTTTCTTCAATGGAATAAAGGGTCTGATGTACCGGTGGCGAGGGTAGGTCAACTCCCTCAGGAACACCCCGCAGCCGGGCGATGAGTTTGCTCACCTTGAACCACATCAAGAGACCTCCGTCACCGGGCTTGGCACCCTGGCCGTATTTGATCTCAATGGCGGCCGGTTCGCATTGCATCTCAGGAATGGCGCGGATGATTTCATCCCAGCCAAAATAACCGGAAGCGATCTGCAGAATGACATATTTAAGGAATGGACTCTTCAGTACCCATGGGGGGCAGCCACCCTCACCTGTGGCCATGACCACAGGAATACCAAGTACTTCATTACAATAGGCCACACCTTGCAACAGACCCAGCCACATATTGGGCGACAGGGCACCGAAAGACATGGAACCGATGATGAAAGGAAAAATTTCCCTTACCGGTGGAATCCATTCTCCGGTCTGTTTGCGCCGCAGATATTCATCAGGCGGCAAAACACGACCCAGAAGCGTATTCATCTGGAATTCATGGCGACCGGCGTCCAGGGCAGGATCAGTGAGCATGGAGATGCGGTTGAAAACGATACGGTCCAGAAGTGAACTCTGATCATTTCTTCTACCGCCTCGTTTGGAGGGCTCACCTGCCTGGTTGTGGAAAAAATGGGCCCGCTGGTCATTGGCATTGGGTTCGGGCTTAATGGCCTCATTGGGGCAGACCATGGCGCACATACCGCAGCCGATGCATCGGTGCTTTATTTCTGTTTTCTGCCTGATTCCAACAAAGGTACGAAATTGGCTGGTGCCTTTGCCGCCGGCGGAAATATCCAGACGGGGCATGCGCTGCCTTCTATAGGAAAGATTGATTGCCTCGGTGGGGCACACTGTGGTGCACCTGCCGCACAAGGTGCAGCGGTCTTCCCGGTGGGCAATGATCCAGGGCAGGTCTATATGGGTTAGGCTGCTTGGGTTAGCTGGAACTGATCGAATTGCGACCATACCGTAAGCTCCTTTCGTTCGGGAGGAATAATTACCATGTGCTGACGCTGGGGCTGAAAATCAAGAGCTGGATCCCGGTCCGGAACCATGGCGGCTACACCGCACATTTCACTGGCCATGGCCCAGGCGCCTGGACGACCGCCAACGGTGCCGGGGCGGAGTTTTTTTGCATCCATGGCCATGAAACAGGTCTCATCGGGCAGGGTGCCGATTACGCAATTAGGACCGTCGATAATAAGTCTTCGACAGACATTGCGTAAACCTTTCAGAAATTCGCCCTGGGAATGCTCATTCAGTTCTTCAGTCTTCAATGGTGTAATGATGTGTTTATATGCTTCAAGCGGCAGTTTCAGATGCCGCAGAGTGTAATGGAGAATATGGGCAAAAACTTCGGAGTCACTTTGATATCCCAGGTAACCAGGAAAGTGGCGTCCCATAAGCCAGTCGCGGATAGGCAAAAAGGCGGTGTTCTCGCCGTTGGTCATGGTGCTGATGCCCTGGACGAAAAAAGGATGGCAGGCATAGAGATTGATACCGTAGTTGGTGTTCTGCCGTCCCTGAGCCATACAAACTCGGGATTCAATGCGGCCATCATTGAGACCAAGGGCATCACCAACATCCAAAGGCCAGCCCACTTCTTTAATGATAGCTACATCGGGCCAGAATGAAAAAGCCGTCAGGTCGCCACCATGTTCTTCCCCGTTGGTACGCAAAGCAAGGCGGGTATCGAGAAGCTTGTCGTCGATGTCAGCCTGGCTCAGGCTTTTCCATTCATTGGGCTGTTTATAAACCCGTAAAATATATTTATGTCTATCCGTCGCTTCAATGCGGGAGAGATCTGTTTCAAACTCATGGTCATATTTGAGCTCGAATCCCTGTTGCTCCATGAAGGCATTGACACGTTTGAGAGCTGCACTGGTATGGGCGATACCACACAGGATGGGATCAGCAGCCTTGTAAGAAAAATCTTTAAACTTCAAACCACGCAGAAGAAGTCCGAGACCACTGCCGTCATATCCTTCCTGCATGGCTTCCATGGCCGACAGAACGGAATAGGGTGAAAAAGGATCACTGGCGGTTTTCAGGGCTAGCCTACACATTATAGAACTACCTCTTTTGGGCCGGTTGAACTCGGCTATTAATGAAAAAAAATTTGTCAGTCCAAATTACAGAAGAGAGGGAGATTACAACTACAAAACATTGATGTCAAGTTAGAATGCAATGGCTATGAGCAAGAAATTCAGAATATTAAATAGTGAGAAAACATATGAGTGTCGCAGGTTTTGTCCGTAACTATCTAAAATTATAAGCGCTATTGATGGGCATGAGACTTTTTACGAATTTATTCAAATTAACATGAAAAGAGTGACTTTTGGGATGCAATTAATTTTTAAATATGGTATTGGGCTGACACTTTTTCGTGCTGCACAATCTGCCGAGTGATAATTCCGAGGCAGTGGTTTCCTTAGATAGCCAGCGCGAAATTATTGTTTTTCACAGGCCTTTTTTTTAAAGGAGCGGTTTATGAAAATTGCAGTGATGAAAGAGACCCATGATGGGGAGACCCGAGTTCCCCTCATTCCGGCTACGGCGGATAAACTGGTCAAGCTCGGGGCTGAAGTGGAAATTGAGGCCGGTATGGGAGATACCTGCCGGTTTGCCGATGCTGATTATGCGAAAGTCGGGGTCAAGGTCAACTTTGATCGCGAGGCTTTATTAAAATCGGCAGATATGGTTTTGCGTCTTCGCAAGCCGCCCATTGAAGAGATTGAGCTGATGAAAAAAGGCTGTATTCATGTCAGCTATCTCGACCCATTTAATGAAGGTGAGTTGGTGGAAAAAATGAAGACCTGCGGTGTAAGTGCCGTGAGTCTTGAGATGCTTCCACGTACTACCATTGCTCAGAAAATGGATGTACTCTCTTCACAGGCCAACCTGGGTGGCTATATGGCAGTCATTCTTGCTGCCGAGCAACTCGATAAGATTTTGCCTATGATGACTACTCCGGCAGGTACTATTAAGCCGGGTCGTGTTTTCATCATCGGTGTTGGTGTGGCCGGTTTGCAGGCCATCGCTCAAGCCAGGCGTATGGGCGCCAGGGTTGAGGCATTTGACACCAGGCCGGTTGTTGAAGAGCAGGTCAAATCCCTTGGTGCTAAATTCGTTAAGATCGATCTTGGCGAAACAGGCCAGACCAAGGATGGCTATGCCACACAATTAACGCCTGAACAGATTCAGAAACAGAAAGAAGGCATGGCAAAAGCCTGCGCTGCTGCCGATATTGTTATCACCACAGCTCAACTTTTCGGTCGTCCGGCTCCCCGCATCGTCGATAGGGGGATGCTGGCTCAAATGCAACCCGGTTCAGTAATCGTCGATATGGCGGTGGAGAGCGGCGGTAATGTCGAGGGCTCTGAAGTTGATAAAGTGGTTGAGGTGGAAGGAGTCCAAGTAATTGGCATTGCAAATCTTCCCGGCAAAGTACCTGCCGCTGCCAGCCAGATGTACTCCGCCAACCTGGGGAATTTTGTCGATCACTTCTGGGATAAAGAAGAGAAGAAATTTGACCTCAAGCTCGATGATGAGATTATCCAAGGTGCCATGATTACTCACAATGGTGAGATTTTCAGCGAAACCTTTAAAAGTATTGTTAATAAGTGAGGGAATAAATGGAAGCCGTATTTTTAACATTTGTTTTCGTTTTGTCGATTTTTTTAGGGTTCGAGCTCATCTCAAAGGTGCCTTCAACATTGCACACACCATTGATGTCCGGCTCCAATGCTATCTCCGGCATCACGCTGATCGGGTCTTTGACCTCCTTGAAAACAGGTAATGAACAGGTTGCCATTATTCTGGGTACCTGCGCTGTTGCTTTTGCCACAATCAATGTGGTGGGTGGGTATGCTGTTACAAACCGCATGCTTGAAATGTTCAAGAAAAAAGATAAAGGGGATGCATAATGGATACTATGACGCTGTTAGTCAATTTTGCTTATGTCATCTCTGCCGGCCTCTTTGTTTTTGGCCTGAAGATGCTTTCATCGCCAGCCACCGCCAGGCGCGGCAACCTGCTTTCTGCTTGTGGTATGCTGTTGGCCATTGTGGTAACCCTCCTGGTTTCCGGGCTGGATTATAAATGGATTGTGGCCGGTATGGCCATTGGTACTGTCATAGGACTCGTTGCTGCATATAGAGTCGAGATGACTTCCATGCCGGAAATGGTTGCCTTGTTTAACGGCTTCGGTGGTATTGCCAGTCTGCTTCTGGCCTGGAGTGAATACCATCAGAATATGGAGATCACTGCCTTTATCGCCTTCGTTACCTTTCTGTCCGCTTTTATCGGTGGTGTGACCTTCACCGGGTCCATGATCGCCTTTGGTAAGCTTGCAGAAAAAATCCCCAGTAAAGCGGTGGTTTTTTCCGGTCAGCATATTTTGAATGCCCTTGTTCTCATCGGGGCTGTAGGTTCTGGTGTGATGTTTGCCATGAATCCCGCTGATGGCTATACCTTCTTCTTGGTTATCATCGGTGTGGCATTGGTTTTTGGTATTACCTCGGTAATTCCAATCGGTGGTGCGGACATGCCGGTGGTTATTTCTCTCTTGAATAGTTATTCAGGTATCGCAGCCTGTGCCGCTGGTTTTGTCATTGGCAATAATATCCTTATTGTAGCTGGTGCACTGGTTGGTGCTTCCGGTATCATTCTTACCAATATCATGTGCAAAGCCATGAATCGTTCATTGGCAAACGTTCTCTTCTCCGGATTCGGTTCCACCACCCAAGCGGCAGGAGATGGCGGTCCCCAGGGAGAGGCCAAGCCTGCCACTGCAGAAGATGTGTACTACATTCTTGAAGCGGCTGATTCAGTTGCCTTTGTTCCCGGTTATGGACTGGCGGTTGCCCAGGCCCAGCATGTTGTCGAGGAGTTGGGAGAGTTGTTGGAAGAGAATGGCACAGAAGTAAGTTATGCCATTCATCCCGTTGCCGGTCGTATGCCCGGTCATATGAACGTTCTTCTTGCTGAAGCAAATGTTCCCTATGATCAATTGGTAGAAATGGACGATATCAATCCCAAAATGGATACCGTTGATGTCTGTGTTGTCATCGGCGCCAACGACGTTGTTAATCCGGCTGCCCTCGATGACGAGTCTTCTCCCATTTACGGAATGCCCATCATCGAGACCCACCGGGCCAAGACAGTTATTGTATTGAAACGTTCCATGAATCCCGGTTTCGCCGGAATTCAAAACGCTTTGTTTTTCTATCCGAACAGTCGTATGTATTTTGGCGATGCCAAGGCTTCTATCCAGGCATTGGTTGCTGAGTTCAAGTCTGATTGATTTTAATATAAGTCATTTTATAATTCAGCCCGCTTGACGTCATACGTCGGCGGGCTTTTTTTATTCCAAATATAATATATAATGCGGGGATGATCCCTCATGATCAATTTGGCGGCCACAAGTGGCTTGGTCAACGTGAAAAGAAGAATAATTACAATTTTCCTCTCTCAAAGAACCACTCCTTTTCCGGAGTTTCGGACCGTATTTCCGGAAAAGGAATGTCATGTTAGCACTGTCGATTTCCTACAACATCCGTAACTTGTTGAAAACAAAGGTGATGCTGCGTGTAAGGTTTCGCGGCATGAATTTTGCATAATTTAAGTGGTTAACTTCTCGAACTAACAACGAAAGTATTACGGTGTGGTGCTGGAAAAACGTCGTGAATCATTGTTTTATCACGTTAGGTTATGAGGACTGGAGTCCGAACCGTCCTCAATGCTGCTTATCGGTTACGGCCTGGATGGTTTGATGGGCCTGCGGTGGAGAAGGGAAGAAGCAATAATTGACAAAGGGGACGAACGTGTGAGGAACAGGATATTTTTCTTAGCGGTGGCTGTGCTTGTACTATTGAACCTGGCTGGAATGGCGTCGGCAAGTTCGATCATCAGTCACACAGGCGCCAATGACCCGGTAACCGAGAACTTTGAACGATGGCCTTGGAGCGGGGGCATGGCAGTTGGGCCTGTCCTTGATGACAATGGTCGTGCTGCCTGGCAGGTCACAGACACCGGATTTCCCCAGCAGGCCATCTATAACCAGCAGACCCTCCCCGGGGGCGGTGCCCTTAACCAGGAACAGATCATCGACATCAATACAAACGGTTTCGTCCTTTCCCTGGAGGCAAGGATCGTCCAAGGACCAGAGTATGATGTTAATGGATCACAGCAGCCCAGTGCTGCTATTGTCGCCTCATGGTTCCCCGGGACCCGGTTTGACATCGCACTCGGTCTGGACGAATCGGGAAACACCCTGGTAATCCTTCCTGACTTTATATATATGGAAGGCGGTGGTACCTCCATCGGCTATAATTCACATAATACGCCATTGGTGATTCCTGGAAATGACTATCACCTTTACCAGTTGTCTTACGACCCAGCCAGCCGATCCGCCTCATTTTTCCTGGACGGCGTTTTTCAGTTGACCGGCTATATGGGGGCGTCTCCTGGGGCAGGGATCGTGACCGGCAACCTGGGGCTTGCATTTGGTTCTCTCAACAGCGGTTCGACGAATTTTTCCCTCGCAGAATTGGAAACAGGACAACTGTCTGCGGTTCCTGAGCCGTCAACCATGCTCCTTATCGTCTCCGGCTTGGCCGGTTTGATGGGCCTGCGACGAAGGTCTTGCAACTAATCATTTTTGTTTAAAAACTATGTGAAAAGGCAGTGCCTGAATGGCCCTGCCTTTTTTTGTTTTATTCATTTCCCAAACACTTTGCGGCCTGGTTGAGGGGTGCAGGAGTGCGGAAGACGGTCTGAGGACGCTTGCGACAAAACAAAATTCTAACCACGCATCATCTGCCAGAACATCCAATGGAATGGCGTAATCGTGTTTTGAAAGCGGCAATGCTTTTCAATGGAATGGGGGCCCGGATCAGACCGGGGGTGGAAGAATCAACATAAGGTCTCTTGAAGAATTCATTGCTTGTCTTTATAAAAATCCGGGTACATTTTTGGGGCGCAGTCCGGGCATATTCCATGTGAAAACTGTGCCCCGGCATGATCGGCAACATACTCATCCAGGTTCTGCCAGTTTTCGTTTTCATCACGATTTTTTTGTCACCTGCACCAAGGCTCAAGATGGTATTAATTAGAGTAACAGGATGATCATAATCAAGTTCTGCCGCTGCCTTGCAAAGAGTTTTTTGAAGATCTCCCATTCTGTCGGCAGGATAATGGAATCCCATATGCCGGGCAATAAACCGGCTGAATTCATCAAGCAGGGCGCTTGGTATATGCTCTGTTGTTTCATTGTTCAAGGGAAATTCTCCATGTTTTCCTCAAGAACCTGGAGATCCTCAATCTTGAGCAACTGCTCAACATCGTAAATGAGAATGGTTTCATCCTCGAATTGACCGACCCCTTCTATGAATTGATCCATGTGCGGGAAAATATTCCCCGCAGCCATGATTGCGGTTCCCAGAGCAGGGAATCAAATTTAAATCTGGTTTTTATATGTTTTGTATAGTTTTTATGGCATGTCCGCTTGTCCTTACTTGAATTAACGGCCTATGGGACTGCCATCTTGGGGTGGAACGATAGCAACAACATTGACATGTGTGAATTAAGAAAGGAAAAGGGGGCGGCCCCAAAAGTGGGACAGCCCCTTTTATACCAACATCTCTCTAAACTAATTGGAAAGAGTAAATCCGATGTAGGATGATTTTCCATCACTGGTTGCCACACTAACAGTATAAAACTCTCCGGCAATCAGATCTGGTGATTGGCCCCCCACAATATTTTCAGTATTGGGTATGCTGTAATTTCCATATGAAACAGGAGGTGTGAGTGTATATTGACCTCCGGTACCATCACTCGCACCAGCTATGGCATAGACGGTTGTATTATTGCCGGCCACGATTACCGTTATTACATTCTGTAGTTTCCAATTAATGGATAATGAGTTCAAGGTGCCGGAAAGTGTTACGTCGGCATCACTTATTTGCTGTTCTGTTGGATTGTACACAGCAGTTTCATCGTGATTACCAATAAGATCTACTGCTATTGCACTGCTGTCGCCATTACCGTTGTCATCGTCGTCGTCAGTGACTCCGTCCATGTTTGTAGGCGCTGGACAGCGGCCGGTTCCATCTGTTGGCTCTCCCGGCGTAACCGAGATCTCTGGAGGGACTGTTTTATTGGAATTTTCGTTCAAGGTTAAGTGGATGTCGTCTGGAAGGTCACCATAGATCTTGTATGAATACGTGCTGCCACCATCGTCCAACCAGTCGATGCATATGGAATAGTTGCCTTGTGGCAGCAATAAATGAGCATCCAGGTCGTGACCCGGTGAACCCAGACTCCAGGCTACATCGGAAGGATCTTGAAAAACCATATCCGGACAGGCGAGATCGTATTCGTAAACTCGTACGGTGACATCCGGTTGCCATGTGTTGTGAAAATCAACCGGTTTTAATTCCATAATCTCCGCAGCACACTGAGTTCCTTCTGCATCTCCGTCACTACTAGTGCTGCATGCCGACAATGCAAATGATAAACCAGCAACTAAAAGCAGACTGCCCAATAATCTAAGCCAATTCATGATTTTTCTCCTTCGACAATTTCGACAATGCGGAATTAATAACTCAGCCCCAATTCCCATGATTAATCATCGCATTTTGGAGGAAGATATGTAAAACAGAATTTTGTGGATGTTTGGGATTAGACCACTTTCGGTACCCACCATGCATTTGGGCTTCATCAATTGCGCTGGACTAGACAGACCTATAAACTGAATTTCAGGGTAACACCCAGCAGGATGATGCTTTCTTTGAAATCAATCACTTTAATATTATTCTCTTTTTTCTGAGCATACAGATATTTTACGGTACCGTAGAAACCCAGCAATTTATATATTTTCACATGAATGCCTGCTTCCAGGTTATATGAAGTACCTTTTACTTCTTTGCCAGGATCATCTTCACCTCTTGGGACTTTACGCCTGCCAATGCCACCACCCACAAAATAATGTGCCTTCTGGAAATCAAATAATTGCCTCATATACAGTAGATTAGCAGAATACATTTTCGATATTTCATAGGAATGGCTTGGATCTCTGCTGTTTGCATAGAATTCACTGGAAAGAGAAAGGGCAATGGGCAGTGATCTTGGTTTGATATCCATCGCAAGCTGACCTCCTCCAGTTTGTTTTCTGGGGATCGGCCATCTCTAAACCCTCCTTGGCCATATCGCACAATGAAGTCGACAATTTTCTCTTTGGCGGGTTCAGTGACTGTAGGAATTATTTCATCCTGGGCGTATAGCGGTGGAGATAGAAGAAGAACGGAAAAAAAGAGGAGAAAACATAGGCATGAATGGATGGGTGTGGTCTGCATATTGTTTGATGGCATGCGCATTTTTTCAGGCCTTGCTTACTCTAAAATTACCTTTGGCAGCAGGTTTTGGAAATCATCAAACTGGCAGAGGGCTGTCCCTGGTCTAGAAATGGTCGCAGTCGCTGCCGCCACTGCACAGACAAGGGCCTGGCGCATGTCTTTGCCAGTCACCATCCCATATATAAATCCTGCTACAGCGGAGTCTCCCGCTCCAATGGTATTGATAACATTCGTTTTAGGCGGCAAGGCAACACACTGAACATCTTCACCCACCAGCAACATGCCATCCATTCCCATTGAGACAAGAACTAATTCAATTCCCAGCTCTCTTGTTTTCCTGGCCGCATCAACGATATCATCGAATTTTTCCAGTTTTTCATCAACCAGGCGAGAGAGTTCATGAATATTAGGTTTAATAATATCGGGCAGGCCCATCATGCCTGTTTTGAGTGCATCACCGTCGGTGTCAAGTACCACCTTTGCCCCATTGCTTTTAACAATTTCAATGATTTTTCGATAGATTTCCGGATTAACTCCTGGAGGGAGGCTTCCACTGATAATGACATAATGGGGTGAGTCAAGTTCTTCCACTTTATGGATCAACTGCATGAGCTCGTATGGTTTGATCTCCGGGCCTTTGGCATTGAATATGGTCTGCTCGCCGGAGTCTAAACCATTAACGATAATATTGGTTCTGGTTCTGCCGGATATTCTTACAAAGTCGCAGGCAATTCCTTCGTTAATCAATAACCCTTCAAGTTCTTCGCCGGCAAATCCCCCAACAAATCCAAGTGCTTTATTGGGGATACCTAATGCAGTCAATACCTTGGAGACATCTACCCCTTTGCCACCGGCATACCTCTTCTCGTCTTCAATGCGATTGCAGTCATCGTGGCAGATTGAATTTACCACAATGGTTCTGTCAAGGGCAGTATTGAGGGTAATGGTATATATCATCGCTCACTGTTTCCATGGTTTTTAAAAGTGGATTACTCATTACGTTATATAATATTTGTCACGTTTTCCTCAAAGAGAATCTCCGGTCAAATTGGTACCGTCAGCACTGATGCTTGCATGTTGTAATGGCGGTGCAGGAATTGGCATGTTCTTTTAGAAGGCAATTTGCTATATTATCAAAAAGTCGAATATCTTTTACAGATAAAAATTATGATGCATTTTTTTCGGAATCGTATCGATTGAAAATTTTATCAATTCTTTTAGTCGCCATCGGGACTGGTCTCCTGACCTACTCCCTCATCCCAGCCAAGGCAATATGCGCCAAGAAGCGGCGCATAAGCAAGGGGTGGAAATTCCTCAGCCTTCTCATCATCTTTTTCGTATCCGGCTACCTGTTTTTTATCTATAAGTTGAGTGGTGAGGCCACCTCAACATTGAAATTCATTGTTTCATTGATTTTGTTTTGGGGCAGTGTCTTTGTTGTCATGGTAGTCAGGTTAAGTCTTCTTTCCATGCAACGGATTGAACGATTGGCTGATAAAGAGCGACACCGGGCACTCCATGACCAACTCACAGAACTTCCCAATCGATGGTTACTTCAGGAGCGGCTTGACTATGCGATTTTGCAAGCAAAACGGCGACAAGAAACCCTTGCAGTTTTATCAATAGATCTCAATCGTTTTAAAGAGATTAATGATTCCCTCGGCCATTTTTATGGAGATTACCTGCTTCAGGAGGTGGCAAGCAGGCTTGCGAAAGTCATGCGTGAATCTGATACGCTTTCCCGATTCGGAGGCGATGAATTTGCAGTATTAGTGCCCAATGCAAGTCTGGAACAGACAATTCAAGTATGCCGCAAGGTAACCACAGTACTTGATGAACCTTTTATTATTGAAGGACATAATCTTAACGTTGGAGCGAGCATTGGTATTGTCTTGTATCCAGAGCATGGACAGGATAGTGAGACGCTCATTCAGCATGCTGATATTGCCATGTATGAGGCAAAACGTAATGAAGTGATGTACGCAGTTTTTGAGCCGGGGCAGGATGAGTCAACCTGGAAACGCTTGATACTTATCGGAGAATTGCGTGAGGCCCTCGCTAAAGAGCAATTTGTTTTGTTTTACCAGCCCAAGGTCTCTGTACGGGACAAACACCTGGCCGGAGTTGAAGCCCTGGTGCGATGGCAGCATCCGGAAAAAGGCTTGATCCCACCCGATGAATTCATTCCCCTAGTAGAGCAGGCAGGCCTCAGTAAGCTGCTGACCAACTTAGTCCTGGACAATGCCCTGCAGCAAATGGCTCATTGGAAAAAAGACGGCACATCCTTAACCATGTCGGTGAATTTATCTGTTAAAAATCTACACGATTTGGAATTTCCTATAGATGTCGAAAGGCTTTTGAAAAAATGGCAAACAAATCCCAGTCAGTTGTTTTTAGAGATTACTGAAAGTTCCATGCTGATCGATCCAACCAGGGTTAATAAAGTCGTGGTTAAACTGAAAAATCTTGGCCTGAATCTGTCAATTGATGACTACGGATCCGGCTATTCCTCCTTGTCTTATTTGCGTAAGTTTCCAGCCAAAGAAATTAAAATAGATAAATCTCTGATCATTGACATGATCCATAATGAAGATAATGCTGTGATCGTCAAATCAACCATCGACATGATCCATAATATCGGCTGTGAGGCAGTGGCCGAAGGAGTGGAAGATGAGGAGACCCTGGAATTACTGGAAGATCTTGGATGCGACTTGATACAGGGTTTTCACATCTGCAAACCAATGTCTGTTCAAAACATTGATTCCTGGTTCGACGCCAAATCCTGGCCGTTGAAAAATGAACCGGAGGAATAATCTTTCCAAAGGAGTTGGGGTGGTTTTGCCATTTCTGACCTGAGATGCTAATTTGACCAGTGCTTTATTGCGAGCAGCAAAGTGAGTAGCAACGAGATCGATATACCTCTATCTGCATCGGCCAGTGATATTTATGAAATTGACCAATATGTATTTTGTTTTCTTATTATTCATTCTGGTTTTTTTTCCGTTAACAATAAATGCGAAATCCATTCTTAATCTTGAGCAGGCCATTAATCATGCCCTGATCGCCAATCGATCTCTTATCAGTGCGGAAGAAAACATTCTTTCTTCTCAATTTGCCATTCAAACCCATGAGTCTCAATTTGCCATGCAAGTGCGTCCGGCTATCTCGGCTGGGATTAGTGGCGGTAATGATGACGAGACATCCGAGAGTTATGGTCTTGGGCTGGAATTCAGCAAACAGATGAAATGGGGCTCAAGTATTTCCGTCACTCCCCGCCTGCAGCGTTTCGACAGTTCTTATGATGGGGGAGTGTCCTGCAACATCTATCAACCTCTTTTTAGAGGCGTAGGGCGGGATTATACTCTTTCCGGCTTGCATTCAGCCCAATACAGTGAACGATCTGCAAGACGGAATTTATACCTGAATCGGGTAGGGATTATGCTTTCCACGGTGCAGGCGACTTACAATATTATCAAGGCAGAACAGGAAGTCATGCATAACCAGAAGTCCATGGATCGATTACAATTGCATCTTGCAGCTATAAAGGCAAAGTCGCAATCAGGTCATGGGGATACCATGGATTTGTACAGGGCAGAATTGGAGGTGCGCGAGGCAGAGAATACTCTCCTGTTAAGCATGGAAAAATATGAGGATTCAAAAGATAATTTTAAGATTCTCTTGGCTCTTCCATTGGAAGAAGATATAGCGGTTTCTGCCCCGTTAGCATATGACAAGATTATTGTTGATCAACAGACATTAATTTCGACTGCCCTGAAGAATCGTGAGGAGATAGCTCAGGCTGAGGATTTGCTTAGAGAAACCAAGCGATTGAGTTGGGTTGCTGAGCATAATATGAAACCGCAACTGGACCTCCACCTCTATTACAGTAAGGGAGGTTCCAGTGATGTTGCAGATTCTGATTACGGCCTTGATGAAGAGCGTTGGGGCTTGAGTCTCTCTTCGTCCACCGATATCTTCAGACGCACCGAGAAATTAGCATATCGACAAAGCGTTCTCAGGGTTAATGATGCACGTCGTAACGTTGATGTTGTGCGTGACAATGTGATTCGTGACGTAAAAAAAGAATATCGTAACCTGCAAAAGGCCCTTAAACAAATTGAATTACAGCGTGAGCGGGTGAAACAGGCCCACGGTAAGCTTGAGCTTGCAAAGGTGAAATTTCGTTGGGGCAAGGCAGATAATTTCTCCTTCATTGAGTCCGAGAAGCAAGTGCGGCAAGCCCAAACGAGTTTTACCGGTGCCATAGTCAACTATATAATCACTACCTATAGGTTCCGGGCCGCATTGGGAACATTGTTGGATAAAGGAGAAGGATGAGCAGTAAGAAAACAACGCTTATCGTTGTGTGCCTGGCATTGATTTTTGGACTGTGGCTGGCCATGAAGGGTGGACCTGAACAGGGAAAAGTGCCTGTTGCTGAAGTTAAAATGGGTGACCTCGAACTGGCCATACGCTCTGCCGGACTTTTGGAAGCTGTACGATCACGAAGTATCAGTCCGCGATTACCTGGTGATAAAGGGAAAATCGTCTGGATCATTCAGGATGGATCAATGGTTAAACCAGGTGATGTCCTTGTCCGATTTGATGCGACTCATTTTGAGGAGGAAGTAAGAAAGCTCCAGTCCAAACTTGAGACCCAGCAATCGGTGCTTGAATCATACAGCCAAGCGGCGGCCTGGGAGGAAAGCCAGGCCGAAAGGGAAATAAACTCCATGGAATTTGAGGCCAAGGTGGCGGCCATGGATTTAGAACAACTGCAAAACGGCGATGGCCCCTTGGAAATTGCTCAACGTCGGGAAGATCTCCATGAGGCCAGGCGTACTTTTCATGAGACACAGGGGTATGCAGAGGATTTGACAGCCTTGGTTGAGAAAGGAATGGTTGAGGAGATCGAGCTCGTACAGGCCCAGGAAGATTTACAGGCTGCTCAATTGAAACTGGAGGTGTCAGAGCAGAAGTTTAAAAGTTATAAGGAATTTGTTTATCCGGCCAAACTGAACCGGAGTCGAGCAAAACTGGAGCGCAGTCGCCTCGCTCTGGAAGAAATGAAGAAGGCAGCGGGATTCAGGATAGGCAAGGCAAGAGCCAAAGCAGAAGAGGCCCGCCAGCATGAAGCCCATTTCCGTCAGCAGCTCGTCAAGGCTAAAAGACTCTTGGCAGACACTATTATAAAAGCCCCACAGAAAGGGCTTGTTGTCCTGGTGGAAAAGCATGTTGGTGGAGAACTGCGCAAACCACGGGTAGGTGATGTGGCCTGGCAGGGACCGCCAATTATTCATTTGCCTGACTTAAGTGAGATGACCGTGAAAACCCAAGTTAGAGAAATTGATCTCCACCGGGTGAAACTTGGCCAGAAAGTGCAGGTTTCTGTGGATGCCTACCCAGATTTAATGCTTCCGGGAGAGGTTGTCCAAATAGGAATCTTGGCCCAGAGGCAACTGGAGCGCAAGAAAAAGGAAAAGGTTTTTAATCTCCTCATCCAATTGAATTCCCATGACCAACGATTGCGACCAGGTATGAATGTCAGGGTTGAGATAGTGAGTGATAGTATACAGGACATTCTGCTCGTTCCGTTGAGCGCCGTATTTGGCAAGGGCACAACAAAATGGTGTTATGTGGCGGAAAACGACGACTGGAAGAAGCGAGAGGTGGATGTCGGCCTGATCGG
The DNA here is from genome assembly GCA_964443295.1 of uncultured Desulfobulbia bacterium. Taxonomy (GTDB): domain Bacteria; phylum Desulfobacterota; class Desulfobulbia; order Desulfobulbales; family CG2-30-60-27; genus CAYUCH01. Next base: position 48,447 of record CAYUCH010000006.1, read on the forward strand.
AGACATGCAGGCTGAGATTCGTAATGGCCTGAAACAAGGTGAGGTTGTGGCTTTAATTGAGCCCAATCTACATTAAAACATGGGACATATCGTAAATCTGCAAAAGGCGGAGAAGACATATCACAGAGGCGACCAGGTTGTAAGAGCCCTTAGTGGAGTTGACCTACAGGTTGAGCAAGGTGATTTTCTGGCCGTTACTGGTGTGTCTGGTTCTGGAAAATCGACTTTGTTGCATATTTTAGGTTGCCTGGAACAGCCAAGTGCAGGGCGGTATTTTTTGGGCGGCGAGGACGTCGGGTCTCTGTCTGATTTTGAATTGTCCGCTATCCGGGCCGGCAAGATCGGCTTTGTATTTCAATCATTTCATCTGCTGGCCGGTTTAACTGTCAGGGAAAATGTCCTACTGCCATTTTCATACAATATGAGTATGGCTGTAGATGAAACCACACGAGCTGATGAACTGCTCGACAAGCTGGGAGTCAGTCATAGAAAAGATCATTTGCCCAATGAATTGTCCGGCGGTGAAATGCAGCGTGTTGCCATTGCCAGGGCATTAATCGGTCGACCTCAGCTCTTACTGGCAGATGAACCCACTGGAAATCTCGACAAGAAGACAAGTGAGGAGGTGCTGGAGGTTTTTACACTTCTCCACCAGCAGGAAAATGTGAGCATTATCCTCGTCACCCATGATCCAGATGTTTCTTCCCTGGCCCAACGGCAGATAACCATATCGGACGGTCACATTGTTTGAGAAAAGTATGCTTCCATATTTACAGCAGCGTTTTCTTTTTGATGTGGCCAGACAAGTCTGGAGGCGGCATCGACTGCGAAGTCTTTTAAGCAGCATCGGAGTCATGTGCGGAGTTGCCTCAGTGGTTGCCATGTTGACCATTGGAGAAGGAGCACGCCGTGAGACCATTCATCAGATCAGCCAATTGGGGTTGGAAAATGTAATCATCAGAGCAGCGAGCAATGAGGAAGAGGCTGGCAAGGCCTGGAGGGAGGCGGGATTACAATTTAATGACCGCTATAGTCTAGAGAATATCGGAGTATTTCAACAATCTACTGTAGTGAAGGAGTTGGGCTGGCGACTTGCGGAACTTGGGTCAAAACTGAGCCTGTCTGTATTGGCAACGGAGCCAACTTTTGCCGGCATAAATGGATTGATTATAGCGGAAGGCCGTTTCCTGCATGATCTTGATATTCAGAAGAAAAGTCATATTTGTGTACTGGGCGCGGATGTTGCAAAGTCCTTGGCTGATTTTGGTGAAGTGGGAAAAACAATTACCTTGGATTGGGAAACATATACCATTGTGGGCAGATTGGCCCCCATGGAATGGTCTGCCTCCCAGTCCGGTGTTATCCGGGCAAGGAATTTCAATCAAAGTGTATTTGTACCTCTCTTTCCAAATGACGGGGAAAATGTGTCTGAAATCATCGCCCAGGTTGGCAAAGGGAACGATGTCATTGCTGCCGGGCACTTGGTGGAACGAAATTTACGTATCTCCCGTGAGGGATTGAGGCCGGCTCAAGTGGTTGTGCCGCTGGCATTATTGAGACAGGCAGAAGAAAGCCAGAATCTTTTTAATGTGATTTTAGGAAGTATAGCGGGAATATCTCTTCTGGTGGGAGGCATTGGAATAATGAATATTATGCTGGCCTCGGTTGCCGAACGCACGCCTGAAATAGGTCTACGCCGGGCAGTTGGAGCGAGCAGGCAAGATATTATGGCCCAGTTTCTTGCAGAAGCAATGTTCATTGGAATTGGAGGGGGAAGTACGGGATTAATTTTCGGGATTGTCGGTTCGGTTATTGTCAGTATCGCGGGAGGATGGCCTACGGCATTAACAAGTTTAGCCTTAATTTTACCTGTAGTCATGAGCCTGGTAGTCACAGGAATTGCTGGACTTTATCCAGCATGGCTTGCTGCCAAAGTCGACCCTATCAAAGCGCTCCGGCAATCACCTTGGTAACTATGATGACAGAAGGGAATTGCAGGAATAAGAAAAGGTTGTCTCTCTTCAGTCTAAGAAATTACTAATTTACCACATACAAGGTAGTATGCTACAATTTGTCTCAATTGTAATGAAAGTTGAAATGGGCAAAGAATGACTCTAAGAGAAAAATTACAGTGTAATTTATTAATGTAGTTTTGATTATTCAAATAAAAACAGGGTGTTGTTATGAGATCCGTCAGGAAAATGTGGGCTGATTTTTTAAGCCGTTGTATGATCAGTGTCTTGGTATATTCAATTATAATTTTACCAGTCTGGCCGAGCATTGTATTCGCTGCTCAATCGGCATCTGCCTTGGCGGAGGGCATCCAGTTATATGAATCGGGCATGTATGAGCAATCCCGGTCAAAGCTGGCAGAAGCCGGTGCAAAAGAACCTGATAATTCTGCAATTTATATTTATCTTGGCCTGTCTCAGATGCAATTGGGCAATTCTGCCAATGCCATTTCAAGCTTTGAGCGTTACCTCCAATTATCCCCGGACAGCCCAGAAGCTGCTGATGTTCGAAAAAATCTTACACTTCTGAAAACCTCTTATACGAAGGAAGAAGTGAAAGGTCTTGTGAGTGGCGAGCGCAAGATGTTCACCGGCCCGGAAACAGCCAAAACCATCGCTGTTTATACACCCGTCAATCTTGGAGATACTACCCATACTCATCTTGGACGAGGGTTGGCGTCCATGGTTATTCACGACCTTGTTCAGGCAGAGAAATTCACTGTTGTAGAGCGTATGCGCATGCAGGCATTGCTTGATGAACTTGCTTTAAGTGGAAGTGATCTCACCGCCCGGGACACAGAATTGCGTACGGGGCGTCTGTTGGGGGCCGGCAGGGTTATACCTGGGAGCTTTAGTGTAAACAAAAAATCCATTGCCATAAATACCAGTCTCATACGCACCGATATCGGTTATACCCTTGGTCGCCAAATGGCTTCAGGAAGTATGGCGCAATTTTGGGAACTTGAAAAAATGTTGGTCTTTTCAATTTTAAAAGATCTTGGAGTCAAAAAAGATGACATGCCAGCCTCGGTTCTGTCCAGAGTTGAAAAGATCCATACTAAGAATTTGGCTGCTTTTTCTGCATATTCTGCTGGTGTAGTTGCAACTGATAATGAAGATTATGGTGAGGCGAAAAAACAATTCGACAAAGCCTTGGAAGAAGATGAGGATTTTGAATTGGCTGCTCTGGCGGTACTCGCTTTGCCAATTGCGGCTTTTGGGGTGGCGGCGATTATTTCCAGCCTGGAAGGGTCGGCAAGTGTTGCAGCCGGAACCACCAAAACCCTCGCATCTGGCACGACCGCAGCAACAACTTCCACGGGAGCTGGCACTGGAACTTCTGCCGGTCTTTCTACTACTACTTGGGTAGCGATAGGTGCCGGTGCTGTTGCAGTAACAGCCGGGACCGCCGCTGCCTTAGGTGGGGGTGGTAGCGGTGGTGGAGGCGGCGATGACATTACTACTGTGGAGGGTACATGGAATTTTCACCTTAGGTGCGCAGGTGAAAGCTCTGATGCTTCCCTAATAACTCTTAATCTCAATGAAACTACCGGAGGTAGTTACAGCGGCAGCGGCTCAGGAACGGACTATAATGGAACACCTATGCAGCACACCCTGTCTGGGTTTTATAACAGCTCCAACCACAATATGACGGGGGAATTGACCTCAACATTTTCCGGGAGTTCATGTGTGCGGGTGGACAATTTCAATATTACCCTGGACTCTGGAGATTCTGGGTATTTTTTCATGAACCAGACCCAGGCCTGCGGTTGTGATGGTGAAGGCAGGTTGGTCAAGCAGTAGCGAGAGCGAAACCTGCCGTGGAGAATAAATAAAAAAGGGGGAGTTTCGCTGTTTTATACATCGAGTGAGATTCTAGCCTGTTGAAACTGCTGCAGAAAGAGGGAAGCCAGTAAGCCGGTTCACTATTAGTGCAATCCATAAAAGAAAACGATCTTGTATACAGATTGAAAAGAAAAAGTAGTAACGGGATCAGCCTTTTATACATTTTGATTATTCCTTAAGACAGGAGGATAAAATGGCTGAAGGACAGGTCGACAGGGGTAAAGTTGTAGTATTGGCAGGTACAGGGATCAACCTTGCTCTGGGAGTTCTTTATACCTGGAGTATTTTTAAAGGTGCTATCAAACAGTCCATTGATACCGGCGGTGTTGGTGCCTTTAATTGGAATCCAGCCTCCTTGAACGATCCCTATGCTGTTTGTTGCCTTGTTTTCGCTTTTATGATGATTGCGGCTGGCAAAGTGCAAGATAAATTCGGCCCCCGGGTGACAGCTATTACAGGTGGCATCCTTGTAGGTTTGGGTTTTATCTGGATATCACAGACCACTGCATATTTTTCGTGGATCGTCGGATTTGGTATTCTTGTCGGCTCTGGGATCGCTTTTGGATATTCATCTGCCACACCGCCTGCTTTGAAATGGTTCCCTCCAACGAAAACAGGAATAATTGCTGGAACCGTTGTGGCTGGATTTGGTCTTGCATCGGTCTATATAGCTCCCCTGGCAAAGTTTCTTTTAGGAGCCTGGGGATTGAATAAAGCAATGTTCTTCTTTGGCATCGCTTTTATGGTAGTGGTGTGTACACTGGGGCTTTTTTTAAGGAATCCCCCTGAGGGTTTTCAACCGAAGGGATTTGTTGATCGTCGCCGTTCCTGTGATAATGGTCAAAAAACACGGTCTGATTTTGATCATAAAGAATTATCACCTTCGGAATTGGTGAAAACAGCAAATTTTTGGTTGTTGTGGTTTCTGTTTTTTATCGGAGCGGGCGCTGGCCTCATGGTAATTGGCAGCGTTGCAGGAATGGCTAAAGCGAGCCTCGGGGATAAAGCATTTTGGGCTGTTGCTTTGTTGGCCATTGGTAATGCCGGTGGCAGGATAGCAGCTGGACTTATTTCCGATAAATTTGGGCGGAAAACAACTTTGGCTGGTGTGTTTTTATTTCAGGCTTTACTACTCTTTCTTGCTATTCCCACTCTGGGCGGCCAAACTTCAGGTGCATTATTGCCGGTCCTTATTGCCATGCTCATCGGCTTTAGTTATGGGGCCAATCTGACACTTTTCCCTTCTTTTACCAAAGACCTTTGGGGCAATAAAAATTTTGGGGTTAACTATGGTATAATTTTCACTGCTTGGGGTGTAGGTGGCTTTGTCATGAGTCGGGCTTCTCAATCACTCATGGCAAGTACAAGTAGTTTTGCAAGCTCTTTTATGGCCGCCTGTGCCATGCTTGTCGTGGGGGCTGGTCTCACATTTTTTGTACATGACCATAAAGAAGTGCAGAGAAAGCAGATTGTCATGAAATTGGCATCGGAGAATGCCTAGACTAGATTGCAGGATGAGGCAAAAATGGCAAAACAAGCGGTATTCTTTTCAATAGTACTTGTTATGGGGCTTTTATTGGGGATGTTTGTGGTGGGGCCCTCTTTTCGTTCTGAGCAACCCTCAACCACCAACTCCGCTGAGCATTTTGTTGGTGCCGGCAAGGACGTAAGTTATAATGACGTACTGCAGGCATTGGAAAAGAGGCAAAGCCAGGAAGCGAGAAAACGCTACCGTCTTCAGGAAAAGGTTGATCAGCTGGAACGTCAAGTTTTAAAGCTGCAATTGATTGTTGCTTCATTGAGCGATGATGAGGATTCTGAGATCAATGAGGAGTTGGCGACTGAAGAGGAAGAAGAACAAGTAGCGGAAAATGACGAGAATGAAATGGATCGAGAAGCACAATTGGTTGCCGCTGGGCTAGATCCGCAGCAGGCGAAAAATGTGATGCGCTTTCTTGGTGAAATTGAAATGGAACGCCTTTACCTGCAAGATCAAGCAACTCGTGAAGGTTGGATGGGAACCTCACGCTACCGTAAGGAATTCATGGCCTTAAGGCAACGTGAAAAAAATATTCGCCAAGAGCTGGGTGAAGATGAATATGACAAGTATCTTTTTGGATCACGGCAAAAAATAGAGTAGCGATTCAAAGTCTTATTGAGGGCTCCCCTGCCCAAGATGTGGGGGTACAGGTCGGAGATATTGTCTACAGTTT
>CAYUCH010000007.1:0-53825 GCA_964443295.1 uncultured Desulfobulbia bacterium
TTTTACAGATATCCTGTTTGGCGGCTAATTTGGATGCCAAAACGGGAGTGGCTGCAGTAATAGCGTGTTGTTTTCATGTTCAGCATAATTTTGAAATAAGTGTCTAGTTTGAGAGAGGTTGTTTTAAATTTCGGATTGCTTTTTTGTTAGAAAAGTGGAGAAAAGAGAAACTAGGGATACGATCATTTGATAAAGGTGAGTGTGTTTTACATAATATAAGGAGGGGTATGATTTTATTGCATTGGAAAGGGAGTGACATTTTTTGTCACTCCCTTTCTAAAAATTGTCACAATTTAGTTCTCAATATTGTACGCTTGGAGATGTGTGGGCTGTATTGTAGTTCCTAATATATTGAAATTATAGCAGATAATTTTTTAATTGGGTGTCGTTTTTTTCTTTGGCACGGAAGTTGATAGCACATTAAGCTGAAGACCATATAAAGGTAAAAATAATATTTTACAGCTAAAAAAGTATTTGGGGAATTTGATGGACCTAAACTTCAACGCCAAGGAGGTCTGAGAAGAGAACTGATAAACTGGGGTATGGGGATTGAGACAACTTAGTCTCGCATTAACAAAAGTTCTTTTTTCTATTTTAAGGAGATTATTATGAACAAGCTTCGCATGAAAGATCAAGGTTTTACTCTGGTTGAGTTGATGATCGTTGTAGCGATTATCGGTATTCTGGCTGCAATCGCTATTCCGCAGTTTCTTACCTATCAGACACGAGCCAGGAACTCCGCCATGGCAGGTGACCTGCACCAGGCCCTGAACTCCATGGAAACCCTGCAAAGTGATATCGGCTGCTACGGCATACCTGCTCAAGGTACCCTGGCTGCCGCCCCAGGTGGTGGTGGACCGGCCCTTGTACCAGCAGCTGCAGCTCTTGGCGGCGCTGCACCGCTGGCACCGGCTGGTGCTGCTGTTGTAGGTATTATGATGACCGGTACCCACCCATTTACCCTTGCAATTGGTGGTGTGGGTAATGCCTTGGGCAATGATGTTTATCTCGCTGCAGGTACAGAAGCCGCTGCAACCAACGCTTCCTACGTCATCTACACCCAGCATGAGCGGAGCAACGCGGCGTATGGCATAGATTCCGATGCCCCCAACACCATGTACCAGGTAATCAATGAGAACTGGGTGGCTGATACCGGCGCCATGGAAAGCACAAATCCTGTTCCCGCTCCAAATAATAATGACATTATTGGTCAACCTGGTGGCGGTGCGCCCAATACAAACTGGGTAGTAAAATAAACTCATAGTCCACTCAAACTCGGAAAAGGCCGGTCAATTGACCGGCCTTTTCTCATTGTCCAATTTTCCTGGCAGATCTTCCCAATATGCTTTCATTAAATAAGGTATCTAAAACTTTCCACACCGGCCTCTTGAGCCGTAAAGAGATTATCCGGGATGTCAATTTTTCGGTGGAAGCACAAAGCGTTGTGGGTTTTCTCGGGCCCAACGGAGCAGGCAAAAGCACGATCATCAAGATGATCATGGATTTTATCCGGCCGAGCTCCGGAGAAATTACCATTAACGGCTGCAGTAATAGAGAGTCTGCCACCCGGGCTCACATCGGCTTCCTGCCTGAGCATCCATATTTTTATGACAACCTGAGTGCCCGGGAACTGCTCTCATTTTTGGGAAAAACAGCCGGTATGCCGACTAAACGCATCAGGCAACGATCGGATCAACTACTGGAAAGACTGAATCTCACGGAAGCCGCTAATAAACTCCTGCGCACCTACTCCAAAGGAATGCTGCAGCGGGCAGGTTTTGCCGCCGCCCTCATCCATGACCCTGATTTTTTAATTCTGGACGAACCGCTCAGTGGCCTTGATCCCATTGGTCGTCATGTGATCATCAATTTGTTGCTGGAGCAAAAGGCTGCCCAAAAGACCATATTTTTCAGTTCCCATATTTTGAATGATATTGAGCGGCTCTGTGACAAAACAGCCATCCTTAACCAGGGAAGGTTGTTATTTAATGGTGACCTTGAATCATGTATAGGAACACAAGGCTCCCTGGAAAAGGCCTTTGTCGCTATAATCAACCAAGACATAAAAAATCATGACTAAGATATTTTCGTTGGCCATCCTCACCTTCAAAGAAGGAATACGACACCGGCTACTCCATGGTATTGGAATCCTGGCTGCATTTATGGCCCTTCTGACCCTTCTGATTCCAGATCTTTTTATGTATGACTTGGGCAAGGTTGCCATTGATATCGGCCTATCCACTGTCTCAATATCCGGGCTGCTCATTATTTTTTTTCTGGCCATCAATATCCTGGGCCGCGATCTTGACAAAAGAACCATATATATGGTCTTGGCCACCCCGACATCCAGGGGACAATATATTCTGGGTAAGTTTGCAGGTATATGCTTATTGCTGCTGGTGTCGTTTGTATTCCTTTCACTATTACTCTCTGGCGCCTTGTATGCCATCACTACAATCTACCCTGCCCATATCAGCGCCCGCTTTTCCTGGTCGACGCTTTTTTGGGCCCAGGTTTTTCTGTTTCTGGAACTGGTTTTAGTCGCTGCCATCATGTTCTTTTTTTCCAGCTTTTCTTCTTCGCTTTATCTCACACTTATCCTGAGCGGTATTATATATATGATCGGCACAAGCATCGAGTCCATCCAACTGGCTCTCTCCACCCAGAATATTGCAACACCATCAGGAATTGAGTCAATTCTGGAAATCATCCAATGGATATTTCCCAACCTCTCTGCCTTTGATTTTAAAACCATTGCGGCCTATGGTCTGCCCCTGCACTCCAGCACATTGGCTCTCACCTTTGCTTACTGGTTTTTTTATACATTTTCTCTGCTTCTTCTCACTGCATATTTTTTCAACAAAAGGGAACTCTCGTGAAACGCAGGGCCTTTTTTGTCGTGCTTTTCGCCCTGGTGGTGACCTGTACTATCATCAGTTTTAAACAACTGAAAACTGTACGGCAAGAATATGCCGTGGCCAACCAAATGCAGCAGGTAAAGCCCATAGTCCCTCCGGCATTAGCCAGGCTGGTAGCTGGTGAGTTTAAAGGCATTATGGCTGATTTTATGACCATTGAGGCTGCCAGTGCCATTGGTAGCTACCTTTTGCATCCTGATGTCAAAATGAAAGACCTGCCGGACCAGGCCTGGGATGTAATTTTTGAAATTCTGCAAGCCTCCCAGGCCCTTGATCCATATTTCAAAGATAATTATCAAATGGTCCAGGCATTTTTTACCTGGGATGCCAACCGCCCGCAACAAGCCATTGATTACCTAATGGTTGGAAGCAAGGCCAGGTATTGGGACTGGTCCGTCCCTTATGGCATTGGGTTTGATTATTTTTATTTTCTGGATGACAAGACCAAAGCCAGCCATTACCTGCAAGAGGCTTATGGACGGCAAGGTGGAGGGCTCACCCTGGCTACGCTTTCCGCCAAACTTTTGCAAAAGGCAGGCAAGACAAAAATCGCCATTGCCTACTTATCAAGCTTGCTCAACCAGGAGGAGCAAAGTGACCAGCACCACAAGGCCATTGCCATGCGCCTTAAAGCCCTGCAAGGGGTGCTGGTGATTGAAAAAGCCATGGAACATTTTTTCAATCGCTTCAACCGCAAACCAGAGAGTATTAAAGAGCTGCATAAGAGCGGCTTTCTGCCCACTCTTCCCCCAAACCCGTATAATGTCTCCTACTGTATCGATGGCAACGGTGCTATTCAGTTCGACATGGTAGATTGTCCGGATGAGGCCATGGCAAAAAAAATGATCAATCTTTTGGCCGATATTTTTTATATTGAGTTCCTCAGCTGGCCGGATGATTATCAAGCAGAAAGCCTTTTTAAATAAGAGCGATGAGAGTCTTGTCGATTTTACACTGATGATATCAAGCGAGTGAAACTTTACCTGTTGGTGTAATCATAATTATTGGCACGGATTTTGAATTACATATTATTAAACATATAAAAATATCGAAATTATGACAAAAATTGTCAGTGTTTAATTGGTTTAGCCAAAAAACGGCACATCATTGTCCTTTTTTAGGGAGAAAGCCATGAACAAGATCACACAAAAGGCAGACGGTTTCACCCTGGTTGAGTTGATGATCGTCGTAGCAATCATCGGCATTCTGGCTGCCATCGCCATCCCTCAGTTTCTTACCTACCAGGCAAGGGCCAGGAACGCAGCCATGGCTGCGGATCTTCATCAGGTACTGAACTCCCAGGAAACCCTACAGACAGATATAAGCTGCTATGGCATACCTGCCACAGGTGTATCTTTAGATAATGCTCCTGGCGGCAGCGGCTTTGGTGTAGGACCTGTTGGTGGTGGAGCGCCACTGCCACCCGCTGGTCCTGGTATAGCTGGCCTTATGGTAACAGGAACGCATCCAGTAACCGCTGCAACTGGTGGAATTGGCGTTGGCCTCAGCAACGAAGTCTGGCTTGAAACCGGCACGGAAGGGGCCAACAATGCCTCCTTTACCATCTACACCCAGCACGAACGAAGCAACGTGGCTTATGGCGCAGATTCGGATCTTCCCCCCAACACTATGTATCAGGTGATAAATGAGACGTGGGTAGTTGATACGGGTGCCATGCAAAGCACTAATCCGCCTCCAACATTCAATAACAATGACATTATTGGACAAAATGGTGGCGGTGCGCCAAATCCAAACTGGGTGCCAAAGTAGAGGCGATTCCTTAAAGGGGAAATCTATAACCGCTTGCTTAGGAATATAGCTTGGCGGGCATTCTTTAATAAAATACTGCTCCTGTATTATCTCTTGGGTAATACTTTGGTGTTTCTCCCGTTTTTTCTTCCCTCATGAAATGCCAAATATCGTGTTCATGCCTTTCTCACTTTGTTTTGTCATTACCTGCCACCACCATGAAGCCACTGGCGATAATTGATGCGAATGGTAGTTTTTCCAGAAAAAAGTCCAGTAGTTTTAATGGGGACAGAATGATCATAAACACAATGAATAGGATGTCATGGATTGGTTTGCATCCAAATGAGAAAAAAATAGCCAGCCATTCTTCCAGAACATAGAGCAGGCCGGAAGTCGGCCCACAGCCAACCTTAATATCAAGATATTCAAACCGGGAAAACAACCTTGCCAGCCCTTGTTCTGTCCAGCGATGGAAATCATGGGGCGCGGCGTGATAGGGGACAATGAATGGAGCGTATGCCAGAATTTTCCCGTTTGGTTTTAGGATTCGTTGCATTTCTTTGACAATGGCTGCCGGGTCAACAACATGCTCTAGCATTGCGACGTTAATAATGAGATCAACTGAATGATCTTCAATGGGGAGATCATCGGCGTCTGCGACAATATCAATTTCATCAAAAGCAAAAAGGTCTATATTTATAATATCCCTTCGGCCTTTGAAATGCTGGGGCCCACTGCCGATATTGACGATAACAGCGTCATCACTGTTATATTCGGTGAGACAATGTTTGATGGCCTTCCGAAAGGCCGAAGAACTGATTACCGGCCCCAACGTATGGAGCAAAAAATAGTATAATCCGCCGAATCGTTTCAAGTAGCCCTGGAGGGCGCCTAAAAAACCTTCACCTGCAGTTTCTTCAGGCAGACAATTCCCGGGCAGGAAACAATATGCGTTGTTCTGCTTGGTATGCTGCCTGTCCTTGCGTAGGATTTGTTTTAATTTATCATTTTTGGTCATAAAATTCCTGAATCGAAGCGACAACACGGAGCAATTGCTCGTCGGTCATTTCGAAAAATAACGGCAAACGCAAAATGCGCTCACTCAGTTCGTTGGTATTGTTCATACTGCCGTGGACCTTGCCGAATTTATTCCCTGCCGGCGAAGAGTGAAGGGGAACATAGTGAAAAATTGCATGTATTAAGTGATCGGACAAATAACGGATTATGTCTGTCCGCTCTTTTAGTGATTTGGTCAAAATATAAAAAATATGGCCATTACATGAACCTTCCGGATTGAATGCCGGCAATCGAATTTTTCCAGTTGCCGCTAAAGGTTCCAAATGCTTGCGGTAAAGGTTGATGAGCCTGCTGCGTGTTTGAATTATTTTTTCTGCCTGACCAAGCTGGGCATGAAGAAAGGCGGCAATCAGTTCGCTGGGCGGAAACGAGGAGCCGATGTCCACCCAGGTGTATTTGTCAATTTCCCCACGGAAGAATTTTTTTCTGTTTGTCCCCTTTTCCCAGATGATCTCAGCCCGCTCCATGAACTGCTCATCGTTTATGAGCAAGGCTCCTCCCTCACCACTGATAATGTTCTTGGTTTCATGAAAACTCAAGGTCCCAAAATGGCCGATTGTCCCTAAGCTCCGTCCCTTATAAGTAGCAAGAAGGGATTGTGCTGCATCTTCAATAACAAAGAGGTTGTGACGATCGGCAATCTCCATGATCGTATCCATGTCACAGGGTGACCCGGCGTAGTGGACAGGGACAATGGCTTTAGTTTTTGGAGTTATGGCTTGTTCAATGAGTGTTTCGTCAATATTGAGTGTGTCGGGCCTGATATCGACAAAGACCGGCACTCCGCCACGAAGAACAAATGCGTTTGCCGTAGAGACAAAGGTGAACGACGGCATGATGACTTCATCCCCTGGCCCGATGTTGCAGAGAAGGGCGGCCATCTCCAAAGCAGCGGTGCAGGACTGGGTCAAAATAGCCTTTTTGCAGTTCAGGTTAACTTCAAGCCATTCCTGGCATTGGTGGGTAAACTCTCCGTCTCCTGCCAGGTTCTGATATTCGATAACAGCCCTGGCCATATTAAACAGCTCTTCGCCGACAATAAAAGGTTTGTTGTATTGGATTTTATTTATTTTTTGGGACATATTTTTCCCGCCTGCAATTTAGCGTGATTTTTCGACTACCTCGGCGAGAAACCCGGAGCAGAGTTCCGGGTAGTCCTTGCCTTCCTCCATCATTGCCATGAGGATTTTGTCCGGCAGATTCAATGCTTCAATCTGCTCTGTGGTAAAAGGTTTTAAGAAAATTCCTTCCATTTTACTGACTTTGAACCCATGCTTTTCAACGAGGGCTTCCAGGCTGTCAACGGTGAACAACCGTTTATGTCCCATGGCTATATCACCAGGGCCGAGCTCGAAATGATCATGCAGCATGCCGGCCTGCACGGCAAGACGCCTGTGCAGACTTTGGCCGTTTGGTACAGACAGGTATATTCTGCCACCGGGCTTGAGAAAGCGGGCAATATGGCTGAAAACCAGGTCATCATTGTCCACATGCTCCAATACAAATCCCATGACAATCACATCGAACCGTTCGGTGGTAGAAAATTCCTCAAAAAACCCATGGATTATTTCAAGTCCGGAAATGTTGCTGCAGTTTTTTTCAAATTGTTTGATTATTTGCCGGGATCCCTCGATAATGACATGACGGCTGAAGCGCTCGGAAAATTTTTCCGAAGTAAAACCATGTCCGATGCCAAGCTCTAACAAGCTTTCTCCCTGAGGCGCCATGGCAAGTATCCTTTCCGGATACCAGTTCAGCATGAGATCGCAATCCAGGGAATATTGAAAACCGTCTTGGTAGGCAGGTAGATATCTGTTTAAGTCTTCTTCATTCATACCTTTTCAACGCCCTTTTGATCTAATTTCCTCTTCTGTAAAAATATTTCCCACCCACCGACAAAAGGCCACAACAGCCATTTTTTTCGCGGCCAGAGAAAACATTCCAGGCGCGCGGGCAACTTCATGACATGGGAAATTATACAACGGAATGGGGCGACTCCAAAAACAACTTCCACAATGGAAGGCCTTGATTTTATTATAGAAAAATCATTGTCAAAAATATCGGGTAAGCGATTCCAGAAATCAGCGCCCATATCATGGATATGCGCCGGATAGCCGAAGTCAATGGAAGGAATTAATTTTTTCATGGGCATGATGTATGGCGTCCGGGCATAGAGATACCCCTCGGGAGCAAGCAAGGCCAATAACTTCCTGATAACCGGTTCAGCATGTGGCACGTGTTCAAGAGAGGCGCTTGCGATAATAATGTGTGCCTGTTCCCTCACATTGTCGAGATTTTCTTCTTTGATTAATTCAACCCGATCATCCACAATTGAAACTGTTTTTTCCCCATAGTCAACCACAGTTATTTTTACGGAAATGGTTTGTGGCAACTGTCGTGCGAGCAATGTGCCAAGGGTACCGTCGCCGCCTCCGAAATCAATAATATGCACGGGGGATTTTTCCCATCTGGCCATAGGAATTACTGCCGCTATGTGGTTGGCGAGTCTTTCTGGTTTGCTAAAAGTAAGGTCACACTGGTCGGCTACATTGTATTTGCCGTAGAAGTGGGCAAAGGTTTCTGCATAATATTCTGCAAGGTGTTCCTGGGTAGGCATGTGAGATGCGGAAATCGCTCGACAACAACGGCATTTGAATAATTGGACATCCGGCTTATGTTGGATGAATCCACATGGTCGACGGTCACCTTTGTATCCACAAAGTGGGCAGGAAGAGGATGCAGCCATCTGTCCTTCTTGTACATGTCTGGATATTTCGACAATATTGGGTACGATTTTCATTCGACTCTGTTCCTGTCCGACATACCTTGCCCTCGTTTGATTCCATAGGTCTCCGGTATGACAATGTCATTGATACCGGCTTTCGACAGTTTTTCCACAATGGTCTCAGCATACGCGGGGCGGCAGCAAAGCAGCACGACGATATCATCCATTTTTGCTGCATCATCCAGGGATACTATGGGTAAGTTTTCGGAAAAAATTGTGCCGGCCTTGGTCTCGTCAATCACTAAATCAATTTTTTCAAAACCAAGATGCCTAAGCAAAACAGCGGAATAAATCCCACCACCGAAGAGGGCTATTTGCCGGTTTTTATATGTCTCTATGTCGCTTTTAAAACATTGGATAATTTTTTCCCACCATTGCAGGTGACTGTTAAATACCCGCTTGGTGTCTGCAATTATGCTTTTGTTTAACTCTAAACATTCCGTTGCCTCATGGGTGCACTCGCATATGAAATGCTGTGCAGTTACGCAGTCGGACTTTTCCTTCACTGTATAACCAGCAGCCATGATATAAGCCTCCATGGCTTGTTTTGAAAAAGTACGTGGATGATCCCAGGTAAATGGAGTGAATTCTGAATTTTCCAAAGCAAGAAACTCAATGCTTAATATGGTTCCCGGTCTTGAAAGGCTTCGGATTGCTTTTAAACCGGGAAAGCCTGAAAGATGTGGAAAGCCATGGGAAGTAATGCAATCAAATTTTTGGTCTCGAAAATGATCCGGGTCGAAATATCCGGAAATAAAGGATGCATTGGGTGATTGAATCAAATTTCCGGCACTGGTTGAAGGGTCAATGCCAATGCAATGCCAGGAAGGAAATTCTCTGGCAAATAACTCAGTCAACTTGCCGTTGGCGCAGGCAATTTCCAGAAAAGAACCTTGTTTTGTCCCCTGCAATTTTTCCTTTGTATAAGAGAAAAGGCTGTTGAAAACCAAATCATGCTTGAGCAGAGTTTTATTTTCAACAACCACTGGCGGGCTTTGAACTTTATCTGAGATATCATAGGTGGTCCGGTAATATTCTTCCAACCAATCCTGGGGATTGAAAACTATACTGATACACCCACAATCCTCACACAGGTTTCGCTCACCGTCCACGTTGTCGATGATACGTCCGTCAGACATTGGTGCAAGGCCAGACGAGGTACTGTTGAGATGTATTAATCTCCGCTGGCCACAGTTTGGGCAAAGAGTTTTATTCAACGTTCCTTCTCGTTTCCGCAGGCTATAGTTATGGAGCGCCCAATCTGCCAGTCATGACATTTGTTACAGGGATCGTAATCGAAATCCAGCTGCATATGCCGGTCGCGCCTTTGTTTAAGTTTGCCGAGCCAGAGTTCTTCAATGCCCTCATCATTGGCATTGCCGACAATATATTGGCCATCCCAGTCACCATCGCACTGTGGTACGTCTCCGTTCCAAAGGACAACCATTTCTCGCAACAGCCAAGTACAGGGAAGATCTCGTTTACTTTGTCCTGAAGCGTCCGCCTTGGACCATGGAGAGACACCGCCTCCCCAACTTGTCCTTCGCCTGATTTTGAGGAAAAGGCTTTCGTCTCTGTTTTTCCAGTAATCGATAAATTGTTGCTCTTCAGACTCATTTTCATCCATAACGATATACTGCAGGTTAATATGCGGCTTGGTCAGGCCCCGAGCATTCTTTTCTGCAAGGATGGTCTCTATGGCGTTGATTACTTTGGCATAATTGCCCTGCACTCTTATCTTCGCATAGGTCTCAGGGGTGACCGCATCGAGACCGACAAAAATTCGATCAATACCGGAATCCAAAAGGCCATCCAGCATCTCCGGTTTAAAGGCATTGAGGTTTGTGTTTACACAGATGGTTTGTATGCCTTTTGATTTTGCGTATCTTGTCCACTCAAAAAGTTCCTCTGCCATTAAAAATGGTTCACCCATGAGAGCCGGCCAGATAATGGTTTCAGGAGATTTTTCTGCTATTTCATCGATGATTTTCTTCCATAGATCAAAGCTCATTTTACCTTTCTTGCGAGTCAGCTTGCGATATGGACACATGATGCATCGAAGATTACAATGGCTATGAGTTTCAATGAGAATATTGGTCGGGAAGGGATGCTTACGTACAAATTTATGCAAATCTTTTAAATCGGCTTTTTCCATTATTTTTTGCCTTCATACCCGTTTCATTTCATGCTGGTCATGGAACTCCACAACCTTGGTGTCGTCTGAAAGCTCCTTGTAGACCAAGGTTTGAGCATTGACAAGATTATTGTTTCCAACAGTGAGGTTGTCTGCAATGGTGCAGTTCATGCCAATAAAATTGCTGTGACCAATGGCTGTGTAACCACCAATTGCTGTTCCAGCTGCAATGAAATTATTGTCGCCAATTTCACAAAACTCACTCACCAAAACTCCAATATCTATAAAGCACCCAGCACCGACTTGAGAACAATTGTCAATGACAGCACCTGCCTGGATAATAGTCCCAGAGCCAATCTCCACGGTGGGTTCAATTGTGGCGGCTGGGTGAATAAGAGTTACTAATTCATAGCCGGCCTCAACGGCCTTGGAAAAGGCCTGTATCCTGCCCGACATGTCGGAATAGCCAATGCCAAAAATGAGGCTCACTGCTGTAGGAGAGAGGTCGTTGTGGGCGGCAACATCAGCCAAACCGCCCATTGTCTTGAGGTCGTCTAATATCGCAAGGCCTGCCGGTTTTGTATCGTCAATAAATCCAGCAAGTTGAATTGCATCGGAAAAATGATTGCGCACCAGATGGCCGATTTGAATTCCTAATCGACCGCTTCCATAGATCAACGCCGTTGTCATTTCTTGCCTCCGATCCTTTTTGCAAGATAGTCTGCAACTTGTGTAAAAGAGGAATACAAGGCAGCTACATCGTCCATCGGTATCCTAATCCCGAAAGCCTTTTCCAGTGTCATGATGAGTTTGATGTGGGTCAATGAATCCCAGGATGAAATTTCATCTGCAGATATTTCTTTTTGGACATCCTCCCGGAGAACATTTCTGAATATTTCTTGCAGCTTTTCTTCAATTTCACTAGAGGACACAATTTTCTCCAATTTTAATCACGGCAAATGGTTTGCAGATTTGTGGGCCATTTTGAAAAATCCATGCCGTATTGGCAAAAGAGCGCATAGACTAACCTGTCAAAACCGATACCAATACATCCTGACCAGGCATGGGATTCATCTGGCAGCTGAATGTCAAATGTTTCACCGAAAAAATTACGATGAAGATTTATTGAACCAATGGCAATAAACTTATCGGCAAAGGGGAGTTTGGCCAGAATTTCATATTTCAGACTCATGGAAGTCTGAAACAGGTTTTTCAGAACTGCATCATTGCCGAAAAAGGGATCGTTGGCGGTCATGATTTTTGATTCAAGGCCGAGAAGTTCCAGGAATTGTTTGGCCTCATTGATCATATTATCACGCAGATCCATCACGAAGGCCTCATCACCGACAAACATGATGTCACGTACCGAAAAACAGGTAAGCCTGTCAAGGCTGTCGATTTCCGACATCTCGTTGCGAAACACCTTGTTGTAAACGGTATAAACCGTATTGGGGTAGTTCCTGGCCCCCTCAAGCAAGTAGTAACAATAATCACAAACCGCGCATTGCATTCCATATTCCGAAGGGCGGAAATGGTCGTTATGTTTGACGGCAGTGAAATCTGTTTTGGTGGAGTAATTTTCGGCAAAATCCTCCCGGCTGGAAAAATCATCCTTAAGAGAGGAGCACAGAATCACCTGCTGGGGAAACTCAGACAGATAATTAATCTTTTTATAGAGGTCAACAGGCCAGAAAAGCGGGGCGTCCTGTTCTACAGCATCGTATGCGAGAGCCCTTTCCAGCCAGAATTCATTGAAATATTTAAAAAGCGTGAGGAACTTGCCCTGATAGACAAAAGCTCCGTTCATGAGCTTTTTAACCTGTCCTGATTCCTGTAGTGCGTCCATAGGGTTTTGAGAAAAAACAGGCTGGCCGGCTTGCTGGAAGAGTGTTTCGTACCGTATCGATCGGCCTACAAAGAGCAATTTTTCGATTGTCTCAGATACCTTTTGTTCAGCACTTTTTTCATTGAGGTCGACTTCAATATGGCTGTCATATATATCTATTCGTTTTGGAGAAAAACTCTGTTGCAAAGCATTTTTCAAAAAGTCGGCAGCATCATCATGAAGGCTTTCGTCAAGTTGGAATATCATATTGATCCTTTCCCTTCAATTTGATCGTACACTGAACGGATGATAACGTATGGTCGACCTTTGACCTGTTCAAAAATTTTACCAATATATATGCCGATCACACCAAGAGCAAACAAGTTTAATCCACCGAAAAATGCCACGGTCATCACCAGTGATGTCCAGCCGATGGCAATGTTGCCGCCATGGGCAATATAGAGGCATGCCAAATAGAGTATATAGCAAACAGAAAACAAACAAAGTACAACTCCGGAAAAAGCGAGCATTTTCAAGGGCTTGGCACTGAAAGAAACAATGGAGTTCACAGCCATTGATGTTTTCCTCCGCCACGTGTAGCTCGATTTGCCTTTGTGTAGTTTTTGTTCATGCACTCCTTTCATTGAGAAGCCCGTCAGGAACATCAAACCTACCATCAGAGGGTGATATTCCTTGAAGCCAATCAAGGCTTTCACATATCGTGCCGACATGAGTCGAGCACAAAAATGATTGGCAACAATTTCCACCTCGCTGAAATAATTGAAAAACCTGTAAAATAAATGGCCTAGAATTCGCTCAACCCGTCCGCCCTTGCGTTTTTTTTGGACACCGTAAACCACATCCACGGTGCCGTCATCATGGTATTCTTTCCAGAATCGTTCCAGTAACTCAGGCTCTTCTTCTAAGTCTGAATCAATAAGAAAAATGTACTGGCCAGATGCATATTCCAAGCCCGCCATCATTGCTTTGTGATGTCCGAAGTTTCTGGAAAGATCCAAAATTTTTACCTTTTCGTCACGTTCAAAAAGCTCCACTGCAAGCTTTAGGGAATTATCCGGACTCCCATCGTTGACAAAAATGAGTTCATAATCTTCTGAAATCTGAGCCGCCGACCGCGTGATGCGTTCATAAAATTCTTCAATAAACTGAGCGGAACGATAGAGCGTCGTGACAATGGATAATTTCATCTCTGTTACCTAAAGCTTTTCATGAAGTTACTTGCTTTGTGGCCTTCATTGAATATCAGATCCAGGATAGATACGCCGTGATCAAAGGGAGGGTAAAGTTGCCGATATTCCGGGTAACTTGTGTAATCCATCCATTCCGCCTCGATGCTGGACCGTTGGAAAAGGTCAACATCAAGATACCCGCGGGCAGCCGGCCCGGAAAGATAAGTGGTGGCGCCAGCATCCTTACACATGCCTAGCAGTCTTTCATCTCTTCCTTCCAGTAGGCAGAAATCACTTGAGCAAGAAAAAACGGTATTAATCCCCAGCACCTCACAAATGCTTGTTAAAAAAAGATGGTTTATGTGACTCAAGGAGTGTAACTGAGGGACTCTCTCAAGATACAACTCTTTGAAGCGCTCACTGTATTCTCCAAAATAAGGAGTTTTTTTGTAGTACTTTTCAATTGACTTCCAATGCTTCCTTGCCCAGCCGGGATAGTCAATTTCTGTATCAAGAATTGACTGAGATCGTTGTTTTTGCTTTACAGGAATAGTCAGCCACATGAGTCCCTGATCGGTCTTTATGAGGTTGCGGTTACGCCAATCCCGTTTAGTATATTGGGCGGTGTCATAAAGTATAAATTCATCAACATTGTTAATGATATCGAAATATCCTTTCCAGGGAATATAATTCGATTGTAATATAGCAATTTTTTTGACCATTCTCATTCCGGAAAGCCTGTTGGGTATATTTTAGTTCTCTCTTCACATCATATGGAGAATATTTTTACCGTACGAACATACACAATCACTTACCCGATGGCTATTGCCTTTTCTGCATTCATAGAGAGTGCGTTTCCATTTTTAAAATGTTTTATATTGTCGGTCTCGTATTTATGCCCGGTGAGGGTGAAAAAACACGAGACCGACGTGTGTTATGCTGTAACTTTTTGAAATCACCTTTTGGCATTTGAAACATTTTGACTTTTTAAGTATTCATCATATAGTGCCATTTCATTTAGGTTTTATGGTCGTTTTCTCCTTGTGCACACGGTGTCATTTTGTCCTATCTATATATTCTACTTACGGTCCTTTTTACTGTTTACGGTCAGCTAATCGTCAAATGGCGGGTCTCGGAATTTGGCGAGCTTCCCCCCACGTTTGATAAGAAAATTCTCTGCCTATTCAGTGTCGCCATGGACCCTTGGGTGCTTTCCGCTTTTTTGGGAGCCTTTATTGCCGCTCTATGTTGGATGGCAGCTCTTTCAAAACTAGATTTGAGCTATGCGTTTCCATTTTTAAGTTTGTCATTCTTTTTTGTGACCATACTGAGCGCAGTCATTTTTAATGAAACCATAACCACGGCTAAAATGGCGGGGCTTGCATGCATTATGGTTGGCATACTTCTTAGCGCCCAGGGGTGATCCAACGATTACGATGATTATCTGCCCACGATGTCGTATTTCTTATCCAGGACCACAATTTCTCTGCCCGTCCTGCGAATTTGCACCTGAAACCATTTCAGGGTTTGCGGCTTTCTCTCCAGCCATGGCCCTTGAGAATGAAGGCTTTCCCCAAAATGCCCATGAAAAGCTTTTTGCACGCGAAGAAAACCATTTCTGGTTTCAGAATAGGAACCAGCTTATCCGATGGATTTTAAAAAAGTATCTTCCCCAGGTGAAATCATTTTGTGAAGTGGGCTGCGGCACCGGTTTTGTTTTGTCTGGTCTGGCTGAGGAAAGAACGGATATGCAACTTACCGGAACGGAAATATACTCATCGGCCTTACCTTTTGCGGCAAAACGTTTACCCAATGCCCAACTATTACAAGCGGACTTGTGTGATTTCCCTTTTGACGAGGAATTCGGTGCGGTAGGCGCATTTGATGTGTTGGAGCATATTAATGATGACCAATTGGCACTCAATAATATTTTCAGAGCCTTGAAACCGGGTGGTGGTGTTATTATCACAGTGCCCCAACACCAATGGCTTTGGAGCAGCCAAGATGATCAGGCCTGTCATAAACGACGATATTCAAGGAAAGAACTGAAAGATAAAATGGAGGCTGCTGGATTCGTTGTCAGCAAAATGAGTTCTTTTGTAGCATTATTGCTGCCCCTCATGGTTTTATCCCGGCTTCGGCTTAAATGTGTCTCCCCAAAAGGAGATGGTTCTTTAAAAATAGATGAGCTAGCCATCTCCCCTTTTTTAAATAGTTGTTTTAAAAATATGTGCTCTCTGGAGAGATGGTTTATTCGGCACGGTTTTTCTTTTCCTATGGGCGGTTCTTTATTGGCCGTTGGCCGAAAGGACTGATTTTTTAAATAAAGAGTAGTCGTCTCTTTCATTGCGAATTAATTCCCTCTACCAAAATTTCTCGTGCTCTGGTATATGACTGGTGATTGACTATATATAGTTCTGTCCGGGTGTTCTTTTCTGGATGGGCCATAATTATCTCGTCTTTTCAATAGCTGATTTTTCAGCGTAATTATTACATGGAGTCTTCCCATGCTGGCACGTATCCAAGTTGGCCTTAAGCCTGCATTTTTTGATTCATTTGGCGAAACCACAAAGAAGAAAATCAATGCCGACCTCCATCTTCCAGCGGAGGCGGTTCGTACCTTGAAGGTGTTCACCGTTGAAGCGGATATCACCGATGACCAACTGAAAGAGGCGGCCCAGGGTCCTTATTGTGATCCTGTAACCCAGGATTGGTCCCTGGGGCCTCTGGCTCTTGAAAAAGAGATGGATTTTGACTGGCTCATCGAAGTGGGATTCAGGCCCGGCGTCACTGATAACGAAGGCCGTACTGCGGCCCAGGCTCTTGGCTATATGCTGGGACGCAAACTGGATCGCAACGAGGCGGTGTATACCTCAACCCAATACCTTATTAAGGGAACTCTTCAGCAACACGATGCCGAGACAATTGCCTCAAAGCTTCTGGCCAATGAACTCATTGAAAGGTTTACCATAATTAATGCCGATGATTTTAAAAAAGCCGGCAGGCTTCAACCATTTGCCTCCAAGGTTACCGATGATACTGAAGTTAAGGTGCATGAAGTAGACCTTGATGTAAGTGATGAAGAGCTCATGCGGATCAGCAAGGAAGGAGTCTTGGCCCTGACCCTGGATGAAATGAAACTCATGCGCACCTACCTTGCCCGGCCTGAAATCGTGGAAGCGCGGCAGGCTAAGGGTTTGACTGAAAAGATTACCGATCTAGAACTTGAAGTGCTGGCCCAGTCCTGGAGCGAGCATTGCAAACATAAAATTTTCAGCGGTGATATTACCTATGAGAATTCTGTGGAGGGTAAGACCAACACGGTGAAAAGCCTTTTTGACACCTATATCCGGACTCCCACCAAGGATATTCGCGAGAAAATGGGGGATGATGACTGGTGCCTTTCGGTTTTCAAGGATAATGCTGGCGTCATCCGGTTTAACGACGATTGGAGTGTGGTTTTCAAGGTTGAGACCCATAATAGTCCTTCAGCCCTTGATCCGTATGGTGGGGCGCTCACCGGCATTGTCGGTGTGAACCGTGACCCCTTTGGTACCGGCATGGGGGCCAAACTTATCTGTAATACCAATGTCTTCTGCTTTGCCTCGCCTTTCTATGACGAGCCTCTGCCTGCCCGTCTTCTCCATCCCAAACGCATCCAGGAAGGTGTGCGCCTTGGTGTAGAGCATGGCGGCAATAAATCAGGTATTCCTACAGTGAATGGTTCATTGGTCTTTGATAAACGTTTTGCCGGAAAACCTCTCGTTTTCTGTGGCACCGTTGCCATCATGCCCTCTAAACATCACGGTAAACCTTCTGAAGATAAGCTGGCCATACCCGGTGATTATATTGTCATGACCGGTGGCCGTATCGGTAAAGACGGTATCCATGGTGCCACCTTTTCTTCTGAGGAACTCCACGAAGGCTCTCCGGCCACCGCCGTGCAGATTGGTGATCCCATCACCCAGAAAAAGATGTTCGACTGCCTGATAAAAGCTCGGGACCGGGGTTTGTATAACTGTATGACCGACAACGGCGCCGGTGGCCTGTCTTCTTCTGTTGGTGAAATGGGACAGGACACCAATGGTTTTGAGGTTCACCTTGATAAGGCGCCATTGAAATACGCCGGGTTGCAACCCTGGGAGATTTTCATTTCCGAGGCCCAGGAGCGTATGACTCTGGCTGTGCCGCCGGACAAGCTGGATGAGTTCATGGAACTCTGCGAGTCCATGGATGTGGAAGCCACGGTACTCGGCAATTACACTGATTCCGGTAAATTCCATGTTCTCTATGAGGGCAAAACCATCGGTTACCTTGACATGGATTTTGTCCATGAAGGCTTACCACCTATGCAAATGCAGGCTTGCTGGGAATTGCCTGAGAATGTGGCAATCTCCCTGCCTGAGAAGCCAGATCTGAACACTGAGTTGAAAAACCTCCTGGGCCGCCTGAATATCTGCTCCAAAGAGTATGTTGTCCGTCAGTACGATCACGAAGTCCAGGGTCAATCGGTAGTTAAGCCCCTTACCGGTGCTGAGAATGACGGTCCTTCAGATGCTGCGGTGATCAGGCCCTTGTTGGATTCATTCGAAGGGCTGGTCATCTCCCATGGTATTTGCCCGCGTTACTCTGATATCGATGCTTACCATATGGCTGCTGCTGCAGTGGATGAAGCGGTACGGAATGCCGTGGCAACAGGTGCTGATCTCTCGGTCATGGCCGGGCTGGATAATTTCTGCTGGTGTGACCCCATTTTATCGGAAAAAACGCCGGATGGTCCTTATAAGCTTGCCCAGCTGGTGCGAGCCAATGAAGCTCTGGCCACCTTGGCTCGGGCCTATGGCGTACCATGTATTTCCGGTAAGGACTCCATGAAAAATGATTATATGATCGGCGGAACTAAGATTTCCATTCCGCCTACCTTACTCTTTTCAGTGGTTGCCAAGATTAACGATGTGCGTAAAGCGGTGACCATGGATGCCAAGAAGGCTGGTGATGCAGTGTATGTTTTGGGCACAACGTATCCTGAGCTGGGTGCCTCGGAATATGCCGACCAACACGGTGGTGTGGGCGATGAAGTACCCAAGGTGAATCCTGCCCAAGCCTTGAAACGATATAAAGCCCTGTCAAAGGCTATTGAAGATGGTCTGGTGGCTTCATGTCATGACTGTTCCGATGGCGGTCTGGGGGTTGCCCTTGCTGAAACCGGTTTTGCCGGCGGCCTGGGTATGGATGTGGACCTTGCCAAGGCTCCCATGGAAGGCGTTGATCGAGATGATGTCCTGCTCTTTTCCGAATCCCAGAGCCGTTTTGTGGTAACTGTGCAACCTGATAATGCCGCAGCATTTGAGGCTATCATGGCAGATACGGGATGGGCAAATGTAGGCGCAATAACCTCAGAAACTATATTTAAAGCCACTGGCCTTACCGGTGAAATTGTCTTGAATTCGACAATGGCAGACCTGAAAAAAGCCTGGCAGGAAACGTTGGATTTTTAAAAATATTACAGAAGGGGACTGATTTTATTTTTCCCCACCTCGGGGACAGAATAATTTTCATAAGCTTCAAGTTCATGAGGATTTGGTACTCCTTATTCAATGTAAGAAAAATTAAATCTGTCTCCCGGTTTGAAAATAATTCAGTCCCCTGCATTGTCATAGTGGCATAAAATAGGGGAAGGAAAACCTACTCATGCCATTAGATAAAGGCTGCACTATAAAAGAAATTCAAGACGGTCAAAAGGTGCAGGGTGTCTTCCTTGTCCGGCAGATGGGAAAAGCCGAAACCAGGGCCGGCAAGCCATATCTTACCCTTACCCTTATGGACCGTACAGGTGAACTGGCTGCCCGGGTCTGGGATAATGCCGATGCTTTAGCGGTACATTGTCCTGCCGGGGCTTTTGTTCAAGTGGATGCTCAGGCCCAAGCCTATAAAGATGTACTGCAGCTGAAAATCAACAACCTTCAGGGCATTAATGCAGAGGATGTTGATCCCACCGAGTTTCTTCCCACCGCTCCCGTTGACCTGTCAGCTTTTGAAAATGAACTGCACGAATTCATTCAATCCATTGATAATGACCATCTTCAGACCCTGTTGAAGACCCTTTTCAAGGGTGGTCTCCTGAAAAGATTCTGTCGAGCTCCTGCGGCAAAAAATATGCACCACGCTTACTTGGGAGGGCTTCTGGAACATACTGTTTCCGTGGCCCGTCTGGTGGACCATATTTGCCCCCTCTACCCCGAGTTGGATCGTTCTCTTCTGCTCAGCGGAGCACTGCTCCATGATATCGGCAAGGTGGAGGAGTTTACCTTTGAGGTCTTTCCTTTTGACTATTCCAACAAAGGCCGTTTGGTGGGGCATTTCGTCATCGGAGTGGAAATGGTCCAGAAGGTTTTAGATGAAATAGAAGATTTCCCAAATGACCTGGCAGACCGGCTGAAACATCTCATCTTGAGCCATCATGGCCGATATGAATTTGGTTCGCCTACCCTGCCCATGACCAGTGAAGCTTTTGTCCTTAACCTGCTTGATGATCTTGATGCCAAGATGAACTTCATGGCCAAGTTGAATGAGCAGGCCAGAAAACCAGGGTATCAATGGTCTGAGTTCCAGAGGACTTTTGAGCGATTTTTATTTGTTAGAGGCAATGAGGATGAGGTGGAAGAAAAAATTGCACCCATTAAACCACCGCAGGCTGAGCAATCTCTTGAAAACACAGAGAATAAGCAGCAAACCTTGTGGGGCAAGTGACCAGGTAGAATGAGCACGCCAACATACACCCTCGAAAATATCATCGGCCAGGATAAGGCCAAAAAGATGCTCCGTCGGTCACTGGAAAGTGAGTCAATGGGGCACGCCTATCTTTTTCGAGGACCCGCTGGGGTTGGGAAAAAACGTGGTGCCCGTACCTTTGCCGCGCTGTTGAATTGTTTAGCACCCATTGATGGGGATGCCTGTTCCACCTGTGTTGCCTGTCGTAAATTGCAGGCGGGAAGTCATCCGGATTTGCTGGTAATTGAGCCGGAGAAGGGCACCATCAAAAACAAACAGATCCGGGAGCTCAAAAAGAGTCTTCGCTTTCCCGCCATGGAAGGACGGCGTCGGGTGGTAATTCTGCCTGATATTCATAGCACTTTGCGCCGAAAAGAAGCTGCAAACAGTCTCCTTAAAACATTAGAAGAACCCCCTGAAGATACTCTGCTTATTCTCACTGCAGATGAAACGGGTGATGTCCTGCCCACAATCCTTTCCCGCTGTCAGATGATCCCTTTTCACTCCTTACCCCATGCTTCGTTGACCGGCTATCTTGTTGATCAGCATGATATCATGCAGGATCAGGCCGCTATTTTAGCAACCATTGCCGAAGGAAGCCTGGGCCAGGCAGCATTTCTTTTTGAGTCAGGATTATTGGCCGAAAGGGCTCACATTGCCGAGGTTCTTTGTCGGAAAAAAGCAAATGATCCAGCCGCGGCAGCAACAATCCTCGCCATGGCTGAAAAGGCGGCAGGCCTGAAGGATGACCTGGAAGAATTGCTTCGACTCCTCGCCATCTGGTATCGGGATCTTATTCTTTTAAAAACCGGAGTTGACGGTCGTTTTCGGGTAAATCACGACCTGGATTTCCTGTTGCCCGAGGCAAGCAAGCGCTGGCAGTTACCAAAATTGATCCGCAATCTGGATCATCTCCAAGAAGCCCGCAGGCAACTGGGCTATAATTGCCGCCCTGCCCTGGTCTGTGAAGTTCTTTTCTTTGCTCTTCTTTGATGGTATAGTATTTGATTTGCCCTGTTCGCATGGCTATCAATTCAAACTTAACGCTAATATAAATATTTATGGTTAAATCGGAACCCAAAAAACAGCCCGAGAGAAAACCTCTCCCTCCGGACCCGGAAGCCACTACCTGGTATCGGATCCAGTTTCGGAAGGATGGCCAGATATATTCCGCATGTTCACGCATCGAAAATCTCCAATCAGATGAGGTTGCCATAGCCCAGACCGAAAAGGGCCCTGAGCCGGTTTATGTAATGCCCGGTGGACGTTCATTGCCCCCTGAAGCAAAAGATAAGCCACTCACCACCTATACCCTCATTCGGCGTGGGACTCGCGAGGAGATTGAGAAATTTCAACGCCTCATCGTCCGTGAGAATGATGCTTTTGTATTGTGCCAGAAGTTGATTGCACAACATGAATTGCCCATGAAACTCATTCGGGTGGAACGATTTTTCAATGGAAGCAAGATCATTTTCTATTTTACTGCTGAGAATCGGGTGGATTTTCGAGAATTGGTTAAAGATCTGGTGCAGGAATTTCGAACCCGGGTTGAAATTCGACAAATTGGTGTGCGACACGAAACCAAAATGATTGGTGGCCTGGGCTGTTGTGGCAGGGAACTATGTTGTGCTTCCTTTATCAAAAATTTTGCTCCGGTTTCCATTAAAATGGCTAAGGAGCAAAATCTTTCTCTTAATCCATCTAAGATTTCAGGGTTGTGTAACAGGCTGCTTTGCTGTCTGACCTATGAATTTGATACCTACCATGAGTTGCGCCGTCATATGCCCAAACCGGGGAAAACCATTCGCATTGACGGTACCGCGTATAAAGTTATCCAGAATAATGTTCTGGAAGAAACCATTACCGTTCTGGAGTCTGGCGCTCCCGGTACAAATCGAATTCTCAACCGGGCCGACTGGGAACGAGCCGAACCGGCCCAGAAACCCCAGAAGAAACGCCAGAACCGTGATCGAAAATCCACTTCAAAACAAAAAGGGGAGAGGAAATGAGTTTCTATATAACCACCCCTATTTTTTATGTGAATGCCCAGCCCCATATCGGCCATGCCTATTCAACCCTTATTGCCGACACCACCAATCGCTTTCAAAAATTGCGCGGTGAATCCACCAGGTTCCAGACCGGTACAGATGAGCACGGCGACAAAATAATGGAAGCGGCGGAGAACAATAATCTTTCACCGGCTGAGTATACAGACCAAATCAGTGATATGTTCCGCCAGGCGTGGCCCCATTTAGATTTGGCGCCGGATCGTTTTATTCGCACCACAGAAAAGGAGCACATCAAAACAGTCCAGGCCATTCTTCAAAAGGTCTATGATCAGGGTGATATCTACTTCGCAGATTATACAGGCCTC
Organism: uncultured Desulfobulbia bacterium; assembly: GCA_964443295.1. Taxonomy (GTDB): domain Bacteria; phylum Desulfobacterota; class Desulfobulbia; order Desulfobulbales; family CG2-30-60-27; genus CAYUCH01. Next base: position 22,824 of record CAYUCH010000007.1, read on the forward strand.
TATTGCCGTGGATGTGAGCGCTTTCTCACCGAGAAGGAGTTGGTTGATGGCAAATGCCCGGATCATGATAAGCCGCCGGAAGAGATTGCCGAGAAAAATTATTTCTTCAAGATGAGCAAATACCAGGAATGGCTCATCGATCACATCAATACTAATCCAGAGTTCATCACACCGGAGCGATATAAAAACGAGGCTTTGGCCTTCTTGAAAGAACCTTTGGATGACCTCTGCATTTCACGCCCCAAAGAACGGCTCACCTGGGGAATTACCCTGCCCTTTGACGAGAATTTTGTAACCTATGTCTGGTTTGATGCTTTGATCAATTACATCACCGGTATCGGTTATCCTGATGGACCCGACTTTGAGGCACATTGGTCCGGGGCTGAACACGTTATAGCCAAGGACATCCTGAAGCCCCATGCTATCTTCTGGCCAACTATGCTTAGAGCCATGGGGCTTGAACCCTACAAAAAGCTCCATGTCCATGGCTATTGGAATATGCATGAGACAAAGATGTCCAAGAGTCTCGGTAACGTTGTGCGGCCGGTGGAACTTGTTGAACAATTTGGTGTAGATACGGTCCGTTATTTTCTTCTTCGGGAGATGTCTTTTGGGGTGGATGCAGCTTTTTCCATGGAGGCCATAACCGCCCGCCATAATTCCGATTTGGCCAATGATCTTGGCAACCTTTTTTCTCGCTCATTGACTATGGTGAGGAATTTTGCTGACTCTAAGGTGCCTGAGCCCGGAGAAGCCTTGCCCGCTGATCTTGAGCTTGCCAAGGCAGCCGAGGATATGCTTGTTGATTTCAGTAAATCCATGGAGCATTTTGCCTTCCATCGTGCTCTGCAGAAGGTCTGGGAAGTTATCGGTCATGCCAATCGTTATATTGTCACTAATGCGCCCTGGGAACTAGCCAAGGATCCAGAGAAAAAAGAGCGATTAAATACGGTGCTTTATACTCTCTTGGAAACCCTGCGTCTTATCAACCTGCCTTTAACTCCCATAATGCCAACTGCAGCGGCAAAGATGGCCGTGGCCTTGGGGCAGAAGGCAGATGCACAGCTCGCTGACGGTAAATGGGGTCTGTTGCCGGCCGGACAGGCGGTGCAGATTGGCCCGGCTCTTTTTCCCCGTTTGGATACTAAGAAGAAGGCTAAGGAAAAAGTAGCGAAAAAGGGCAAAGAAAAGAAACAAAAAGCAGAAGAGCAGGACAACTTACTCTCCTTTGATGCTTTTCAGAAAGTAGAGTTGCGAGTTGCAGAAATTGCTGCTGCAGAGAAGATAAAAAAATCCGACCGTTTATTAAAATTAACGGTCAAAGCTCCGGAAGAGCGAACCGTGGTGGCTGGTATTGCTGAACATTACCAGCCGGATGAACTCATTGGCCGACAGGTGTTGCTGGTGGCTAATTTGAAGCCCGCAAAGCTCATGGGAGTCAAATCACATGGCATGGTTATGGCCATTAAGCATGATGGCAAACTCATCCTGCCCGGTCCTCCAGAGCCTGTTCCGCCGGGAAGTAAACTTTCATGAGTAAACCTGGTTCAAAAGAGAATCCAGCCCGTTTTCTGCAATCAATTGTTGAAGAAGCGGGTGCATTGGGATTTGAAACAGAACCCCTTAAAGAAAATGGGAATAGTATTGGTTTAGTTGTTTTTGAGGATGGTCTTGCCATGTCCCATGTTGCTCGCCTTATTCGGAAAACGGCATTAGTGCTCACGGATAAAGATGGCGGGGATATCAGCCCAAGCATCTCCGCAGACACCTGTCAGGTGTCGGTGGAAGAACGGGCCCAGTTATTTGACTTTTTTGCAAAAGGGGCCGGTAAATCATGAAAAAAGGCGCCGTCAAAAAATCATCCCCTCTTGTCCTTTCCATCAGCAGTGGCAAGGGTGGCGTGGGTAAGACCTCCATGGCCGTCAACTTGGCCGCTTCTCTTGCTGCTATCAATAAAAAAGTGTTGTTGATTGATGGCGATCTCGGTTTGGCCAATGTTGATATCCTACTGAGACTTAATGCCCAGCACAACCTCCAGGAAACCATTGAACAAGGCCGCAATCCGGCTGAAATTTTGATAGAAATTGTTCCAGGATTTTTTGTATTGCCGGCCAGTTCCGGTGTGCCGGAAATGGCTTCTCTGACCCATGAGGAACAGGTTTTTCTCACCAATGCTTTGGAAAAAATAATGGGTGGGTTTGATTTTGTCCTGGTGGATACAGCCGCTGGTATCGGTGATTCAGTTCTCTGGTTCAATCGCTGGGCCAATGAAAATATCGTGGTTATTACGCCGGACCCTACTTCATTAACCGATGCATACGCCTTGATCAAGGTGCTCTCTTCGCGCTATAATAGAAGACGTTTTCATTTGCTGATCAATAGTGTTAAAAGTAAAAAAGAAGGAAGAGCTGTTTTTGACAATATGAGTATGGTGTTGGGTAATTTCCTCGACATAAAACCCCTGTTTTTAGGAACAGTTCCTCGGGACAGGACCATTGGAGATGCTATTCGCACCCAAAAACCATTTGTACTGTCCAAACCGGACTCGCGGGCCAGTATTGCCATGTCGACCATGGCCCACACCCTTGCTTCTCTTGGTGCAGGTTTAAAAAATACCTGAGTTGAAAATTCCTCCGTACGGAGAAAATGCATGTTTGTAATTAATAATTTTTTCAACGCCTTAGCGTATCTTCTGAATTTTGTATTATCCGCTTATATATGGATTCTTATCGGTCGCGTTATAGTTTCCTGGGTAAATGCCGATCCATATAATCCAGTGGTTCGTTTTCTTCACGAGGCTACGGACCCTGTTCTTTATCGGGTGCGTCGGTCAATGCCCTTTCTCTCCATGGGCGGTATTGATTTTTCACCCATGGTACTTATTTTGGCCATTATGTTTTTACAAAAATTTCTGGTTCCCACCCTGCATCACATTGCCGGGTAAGACCAGCTGAAAAGTAACGTATAAGTTAACGGAGGGATATCATGACCCTTACCCCAGAAGAAATAACTTCTCAGGAATTTGAGCCTAAATTACGTGGTATTGACCCGGACGAGGTGAATGCATATTTAGAGCGTATTGCTGAAGAATTCAGTAATGCACTTGCCTCAAATGCCAGCTTGGAAGAGCAGGTTGAATCTCTCAATACCGAGATAAACTCCATTCAAACCAAGGAAAAAGAGTTTCATTCAGCGATCTTGTCCATGCACAAGACCAGCGAGGAACTTAAGTCCAAAAGTGAGGCGGAGTCGAAACAGGTTGTTGAAGATGCTAAAGCAGAGGCAAAGAAGTTGCTGGATACTGCCAAGGAAGACATAAAACAACAAAAAGAGGCAACCAAGCAGGAAACCGATGCTTTAAAGCAGAAGATAAAAGAAGAGACCGACGCTTTAGCGGCGAAAACAAAACAAGAAGCGGAAGAGTTACGTCAAAAAGCTCAAGAAGAGGCAACCGCAGTTAAAGAAGAAGCCAAACGGGTGGCGGATGATCTTACTGCCAAGATCACTAAAGAAACAGAAGAGCAACGTGATGCTGTTCGGAAAGAGACCCAGCAATTGATCGATAAAACCGATCAGGAAACTACCGCCATACGGCAAAAGGCGGAAAAAGAAGTAATTGATATGAAGCAGGAAGCCGCCAAGGAGGTTGGTGCTCTTACTGAGCGTCATCGGGTTGAAAAAGAGCGGTTGGATAAGGAGCTTGCACTTGTCAATGCCTTGCGGGAAACCATTAGCACCCAGATGCGTGAATTCCTCCAGTCCCATATGGATCAGCTTGATAATGCTGATACGAGCATTGAACAAAAGCTGGAAAGTATAGGCGCTGATGTAGCCAGCCTTTCACCTGCTGCTGCACCCGCACCTGAGCCACCTCCTACGCCTGAACCCAAAAAGGAAGAACCTGCCCCGGCCAAAGAAGAAGTTAAATCTGACGGTGGAATGGATGACCTTACAAATGCTTCTGGTCCTAAAGAACCAGAAGCAGCTGAAAAAGATTTTTCCGCCATGGACGTCGATGATTTGACCGGTTTGTATGAAAAGGTTGATCTTTCTGATCTTGGCTCTCCCGGCTCCGGTCAAGGTGGCGATGATGTGTCCGGTGAACGGGACCTGAGTTTGGGAGGCGATGTAGTAGAAGATCTATCCTAGAAGACCCTTTTCGAAGTCTACGCTTATCTCCTCAACTCTTTGTTATTCCAGGGCGATTAGCAGTGTCTTACCTTTATGAAAACAAAAACGGCATTGTCCTGGATGTGTATGTCCAGCCCAAGGCCTTAAAAAGCCGCATAGTTAGCATTTACGACGGTGCATTAAAGGTTGCGATCACTGCCCCTCCTGTGGATGGTAAGGCCAATGCTGCTATTATTACGTTTATTGCGAAAGTTCTAGGAATCCCCAAGTCAGCCATTACAATCTCAAGTGGCAAACAGAGTCGAAGAAAAAAGCTCTCAATTGAAAAAATCAGCCGCCAAGAAGCCACGGTAATTATTGAAAAGCACTTGAGCTAAACCTCCTTACAGTATTCTTCAAAAGAATTTTTTCACGTTGCATCAGTTACCTGGGCCAGGGTCAACACCAGGACTTCCTTGGCGCCGGAACGTTTCAAAGTTCGAGCACATTCATTCACCGTTGTTCCAGTAGTGTAAATATCATCCACCAATACTACTTTTTTCCTTTTAATTTTTTCAGGATAACGGACTTGGAAAGCATCTTTGAGGTTTTTCCGCCGTTCAATTCCGCTCAGGCCCGTTTGGGGAATTGTCCAGCGATGTCGTTCAAGAATATATGGCGAGATCTTATTTTTATGCTTGGGGAAAAAAGCTTTTCCAAGCAGTAATGCCTGATTAAATCCCCTTTCTTTGAGTCGTTTTGCATGTAAGGGAACGGGAATAATGTGGTCAACATCAGTAAAATCATTGAGATGAGGGAGCTCATCTTTCAGTGCGGCAAATGTTCTTATGGCCGTGGTACTTCCGGCATATTTAAAAGAATGGACAATTGGAGCGATGGTATCATTGTATTGAAAAATTGAGCGGGCTTTGTTAAAACGCCATTTTTTTTTCAAACAAATCCCGCAGATATGATCGCCACCAGCGCTGAAGGGAAAGGGTTTTCCGCAACACGAGCATAATGGACTCTGGATAAGTTTGATCTCTTCTCGGCAGGCTGGACAGAATAAGAGTTTTAGGCCAATTAGTTTGACACCACAGGAAAGACAGGCAGGGGGAAAGCAGAGATCCCCCAATGTTTTGATAAATGCTCCAACATGTTTTTTCATTTTGAACAACCCGGCAAGGTATACGGACGGGTGATTATTACCGTAATTAATAATCAATTGTTAACAGTTAATTTTTAATTATTTCAACTACCCTCCCAATTCCTGCATCACTTCTTTAACCAGAGCGCCATCCGCCTTTTTACCAAAATGTTTCATAATTGGCCCCATGGCCTGCATGGCATTTTTAAACTGTGAAAAGTCGATATTCTCCTTAATCCAGGCGGTGATTTCTTCCCGGGATGCCATCTGTGGAAGGTACGTTTGCAGGAGATCAAGATATTCTGAAGAGTTCTCTTTTTTCGCTTCCATCATTACCTTTTCAGACTTGGCCAAGCCATTGATAATATTGAGAATGTCGTCGTTGGTGATCTCTTCGTCTTTCTTGGGTCGGGTTGTTTTCTTGCCGCTTTCAAGGGTAATGGGTACGGTGAGCTTGAAAAATTCACTCATGATAATCCGGATGGCATCTTTCACACCTGCGTCTTTATTTTTCATGGATGTCTTTAAATCACTGCGCAATTTCTCATGAAGAGAAACATCCATCGATTCATTCCATCCATATGATTCCATCTGTGCCATAACTATCTCCTATACCGGCGTTGCCGGCAGGTTTAATGTTTGAAGGTCACGAGCAAAACAACGTTGCTCAGATGGACCAATATACCAGCAAGTTTTTGTCAGCACCAGGAGTTTAAATTGCATTCCCCCACCGTATATGCTAATGATGCTTCCTCTTTTTTTCATTCATACAATAAGTGGCAATTTTTTTATAAGCAGCCCGGAAACACTGAGGAAACAACATGACTACTCAAAGAATTATTTACACAGAGATTGATGAAGCGCCGGCCTTGGCGACCTATTCATTACTGCCCATTCTCCAGGCATATACCAAGGGATCTGGCATCGCCATTGAAGCAAAGGATATCTCCCTTTCAGGACGTATTATTGCCAATATTCCGGATAACCTTACCGAGGATCAGAAAATTCCCGATGAGCTGACTGAACTGGGCAGGCTTGCCAAGATTGCCGAGACCAACATCATTAAACTACCCAATATTAGCGCTTCCATTCCACAATTAATCGATGCCATCAAAGAGTTGCAGGAAAAGGGATATGATATTCCCGATTATCCAGAAGAGCCGAAAAACGAAGCTGAAAAAGAGTTGCAGGCCCGCTTTGCAAAGGTCCTTGGCAGCGCCGTGAATCCTGTCTTGAGGGAAGGCAATTCCGACAGACGGGCAGCAGCCTCAGTGAAGCAATTCGGCCAGAAGAATCCGCACCGGATGATGAAAGAGTGGCCAGATGAATCACAATGCCGGGTTGCCCATATGACTTCCGGTGATTTTTACAGCAGTGAAAAATCCACCACCGTTGCCAAGGCTTGCGATGTGCGGATCGAATATGTGGCTGAAGATGGAGCCCAGACTGTTCTGAAAGAGTCCACCCCTCTGCTGGCCGGAGAAGTTCTCGACACTTCGGTGATGAATGTTGCTGCTCTTCGTAAGTTCTTTGCAGAGCAGATTGAAGAAGCCAAAAAAGATGGTGTTCTTCTCTCCCTGCACCTGAAAGCCACCATGATGAAGGTGTCGGATCCCATCATGTTCGGGCATTGTGTGTCGGTATTTTATAAGGATGTTTTTGAAAAGCATGCCGCTGTCATCAAAGATCTGGGCGTGAATGTTAACAACGGCCTTGCTGACCTGTATGCCAAAATCGAGACTTTGCCGGCAGATCAAAAAACTGCTATTGAGGGAGACATTCTGGCTCTCTATTCCACCCAGTGCGAACTTGCCATGGTGGACTCCAGCAAGGGCATTACCAATCTCCATGTTCCCAATAATGTGATCATTGACGCCTCCATGCCTGTTGTAATCCGGGACGGCGGCAAGATGTGGGGACCGGATGATAAACTCCATGATGCCATTGCCATGGTACCTGATCGCTGTTACGCCACCATCTACCAAAGTGTTGTGGAAGATTGTAAAAAGAATGGCTCCTTTGATCCCGCCACCATGGGGAGTGTGGCCAATGTCGGTCTCATGGCCCAGAAAGCCGAAGAATATGGCTCCCATGACAAGACCTTTGAGGCTCCAGGAAACGGTATTATTCGTATTGTTGACAAGGCTTCCGGTGAAACCCTGCTTTCTCAGAATGTGGAACCGGGCGATATTTTTCGGTCCTGCCAGACCAAGGACGCACCAATCCAGGACTGGGTGAAGTTGGCGGTGAACAGAGCCAAGGCCTCTGGCGCACCGGCCATTTTCTGGCTGGATGAAAACCGTGGCCATGATGCAGCGATCATTGCAAAGGTAAATCAATATTTACCAAATCATGATACCAGCGGTCTGGAGGTGAAGATCATGCATCCGGTGGAAGCCATGGAGCTTTCTTTAGAGAGAATCAGGAAGGGCCAGGATACAATCGCGGTAACCGGTAATGTCCTCCGTGACTATCTCACCGATCTCTTTCCCATCCTTGAGTTGGGTACCAGTGCCAAGATGCTTTCCATCGTTCCTTTGATGAATGGCGGCGGTCTATTTGAAACCGGGGCTGGTGGTTCAGCACCCAAACATGTCCAGCAGTTTCTTAAAGAAGGTCATCTGCGCTGGGATTCTTTAGGTGAGTTCTGTGCCCTGGTACCGTCCTTTGAACATATTTATAGTACCTTTAAAAACGACAAGGCCAAGCTCTTTGCCGACACCCTAGATACAGCTATCGGTACATTCCTGGAAAATGAGAAGTCACCTTCCCGCAAGGTTAATGAGCTGGATACCCGGGGTAGCCATTTCTACCTGGCTCTCTACTGGGCCCAAGCCTTGGCTGAGCAAGGGGATGATACCGAAGTACAGACTCGGTTTACCAAGGTGGCCAAGGATCTTCAGGATAATGAAGAGACCATTGTGGGCGAGTTGAATGGAGCCCAAGGACAGGCCATGGATATCGGTGGATATTTCCGGCCGGATCGAGCAAAAACTTTCCAGGCCATGCGACCCAGCGCTACATTCAATGCCATTGTGGATGAGATTTAGCAAGAACTGGGATGTTATCTAGTAAGAAAAAAGGCGGTTGAGGGATTAGCTCAACCGCCTTTTTTAATTTATGTGAGCAACTGCAATAACAGGACTGGTGCGATGTTAAAAAGTCTAGGCGTTTTTACGTCGCATTCGCATTAAAGGTAAAATGCCACTAAAAAGTAGTAATCCAGCGGGTGGTAATGGTACAACAGTCCCCACTAATTCCTCGGAGTGATAGCTGTCGTAACCATCAGCGGTTAAGTTGTATCCAAATGTAATGGAATCAAAAGTGGATAAATCTAGTTCATCCGGCAACACCGGTGTTCCACCACCAGAGAATAGGCTTCCCGAGGTGTCTTCAAATAGAATCCATATACTTTGATCATTGCCACCGCCGCTGGTATCTACTAGCCCATAATATCGAATGGAGTCAACAGTACTGTCTGTTGCCTTTATCGTACTATACATTGGACCATAAGTACTGGAACCAATTTGCATGCTTAAATGTGATAAGGTATTCCCATACATTGTCCCCGTGTCATAGGTGAAGGACATATTGACCACATCTCCTATACCCCACCCATCTCTTGGTATCTCTCCATAATAATCATCGCATCCAGAACAACCACTAGAAAGTACACTTTCTGTAATGACACCTTCAAAATCATAAACTGTTCCTGCAAATAACATGCTGTGGGAAAAAACAATTGCAACTGCAATAAAACAATGAATAAATACAGATTTCATAGTGAATCTCCTTTTTATTTAAACCTCTTGTTCACATTCAGCAGCGAGCAGAGAGTCGCTTGCAAGTTATTGGAGTATGCAAGATGTGGGCCAGTATGAGTTATTTGGACAATCGCATTGAATTCAGGGTGTTACGGTGGTTGGCCCTGCGCTGTTTTTCAAAATCGCCTGTCTGTTTTCCGTAATAAAGGAATTTTTTCCGGAAAAATGAAATAATAATAATTCTTAATCGTAGATTCGTAATGCCATTTTTATTTGAAAATTGCGGGTCTCATTTAATACGGAAATTATTAAGTAACTGATGAGGATTATGGCAAGGCTTTGCACCAATGTCTGCAATGCAAAAGTACTTATCGTATTTTGGATGATAAGCGGAACAATAGATTTTAAAAAGGGCGGCCCATAAAGCCGCCCTGTCTTTTATGTTGAACTATTCAACATCGCGAACCAGGCGTACATGGTTATAGATGCGAATGGCGTCACCCTGGGGACCGTGGCCGGTCGGCCAGTCAGCAGGGTCACCGACTTTGGGATCGCTGCGTTGCGCACCGGCCCCGTGAACATCAATCCAACTTTCGTTCATATAGCCCATGGCTCGTCCAAAGGCGATGTAGGCCCCGGCAGATCCAGATGAAGTTCCCATACTGACATGGGTGGTGCTACTCCAGTACATGGGATAATCCACTTCTCCCGCTTCGTTGGTGATGGAGGTCACATTGAATAGTGGAGCAATAGCAGCAGAACTTGTGGTGTCCGGAGCGCGGCTGTAATCCAGGATGCTCTGCAATTCTTTGACATTGGGTAGTCGCCAGTCATTGTATCCCAGATAATCTTCACTGTTTTTCTGCGCAACCCAGGCCAGGGCCTCCTGCCAATTGAGGCCGCTGCCGCTGTCATCCTGACTCCACATCAAACCTGTGGCATTGTCGGTGATGGTGGAGTCGCCATTGTCCATAAAGTCATTAATACCGTAATCAGTATTACCGCGAACAAAATAGACATAGTTCTGTTTGGTTATGGGGCCATCGGTATCAGAGGGGTATCCTTTGATGCGTCCGTCAGCCAGATTCAGGCCAAAGGTCGCTGTCTGGCCGGCCATGACGGTTGCTACGTAGGTATTGCTGGACCAGAATTGCGAATCAATGATGCGTTCGCCGGCATCCGTATCGCCATAACCAAAATCGAAAATGGTGGTGTCAATAAAAGGGATGAGGCCTGAGGTGTCCGTGCCATTATATCCACTAGGATCAACACCGGTGAAGTTCATCAACGAGTAGAGTTCTTTCATGGTGGGCAGTCGCCAGTCGCTGTAGCCCCCAAAGTCCTGGGCATTAAGGGTGGCGGGGTATGTCTGGGCCTCGGAAAAAGTCAACTTGTCGTCCACATCGACATCATCATCCCCATCAAGATCCGGGCTCTGGGTCCAGGTCAATCCGGTGATATTGTCATAAACGGTCAAACCATCCCCGCTTTGAGTATAGCTGGGTTGGTTGCCGCTGTGCAGGGCATCCTGACCGTAGAACGCTTCCCCTTGGGCGGGTGGAGAGATGGAGTTGCTTTCGTCATAGCAGGAGGTCTGACCGGAATCGACAATGGGATACTTAACGGTGATTGAATCGCCATCAGAAACCATCACTGTGGCGGTATCTGTGTGGGTGGCACCGATATTGTCGGTCACCCGCAAGCCAACCGTGAAGGTGCCGGTCTCTTCGGCATCAAAGCTCGCTGTTACTCCTGTGGCTTCGTCATAGTGACCGTCGTTGTCCAGGTCCCATTCATACAATGAGATGGAACCATCAGAGTCGGTGGAACTTGAGCCGTTCAGGGCGATGCTATCATCAACACTACCTGAATAAGGACCACCAGCATCGGCCACGGGCGCAACATTGGTGACATCGTCCGGTGGATTGTTATTGTCTCCATCATTGGATGAGCCACCGCTACATCCAGTGAAAAACGTCAGGGTCAAAGCTATTGCCATCAAAGGCGAATTAAATTCAAACTTGGGTTTCACGAGATCTCTCCATGCCAAGTTTTCTCTGGAAATGAACATGACGTATAACAAGATGGGTTTCTTCTTGCTCTTAAGTACCTGTATTGACTTTGCTGAGTGTATGAGGTCCTCTATGTTGAAAATAACTGCTCCAGAACAATCCTGAGATCATCGGGCGTAAATGGTTTGGGCAGTGATGCACTAAAGCCATATTCTTCATAGTCAGCCATCACCGGGTCCTCTGAATAACCGGAACAGACAATGGCTTTAATATCCGGATTGAGGCGCCGGAGTCTGCTGATGGTTTCCTGGCCTCCCATGCCTCGGTCAATGGCCAAGTCGAGGATCACGGCTGTGAAAGGAGCATTTGCAGCCTGGGCCTCTTGGAATTTTTCCAAAGCTTCTTCACCATTCTTGACTAATTCGACATCATAACCAAGTTTTTCGATAAGAATAGCGGAGGTCTGACGTAACATTTCATCGTCATCCATAAAAAGGATTTTCTGTTTATGGAGTCTCTTTTCTATTCCTGCTTGTTGGATGTTTTTCTGCAATGACTCGGTATCTACTGTGGCAGGCAGGTGAAATGTGACAGTTGTTCCTTTGTCAGCTGGGGTCAGGTTGATATGTCCTCCATGTCGAGTGATAATGGAGTGACAAAGCGATAGGCCTAATCCCATTCCCTTCTGACTTCCCATGTCTTTTGTACTAAAATATGGATCAAAGACCTTGGCCAATTTTTCTTTAATAATCCCTTTTCCTGTATCCATTACTTCAACTTTAACGTACTCGCCGGGGGCGATGGGTAAGTTGCTCTTCGAATCAATTGTGACATTTTCCGCAAAAATACGAATATTGCCGCCATCGGGCATGGCCTCAACGCTATTTCTCACTAAGTTACGGATAACCTGCAATATTTGGCGGCGATCAACCTCCACTGTGTTCAGGTTTGTTGCCATATTGCACTGACAATGCAAATTTTCACCTTTAACTATCTGGTCACACCCAAGTTTTAAAATATCTGAGATGTCAGTTTGTTTACGAATGGGGGCTCCACCGCTGGAAAATGTTAATAGTTTGCCGGCCAAGTCCTGGGAGCGGTTAATTGCTTCCTGAGCGAGACCAAAGACACTCCGTAGATTAGGATCATCCTCCAGCTGGTGTTGCACCATATCAAAGGCAGCCAAAATAGCGGTGAGCAGGTTATTAAAATCATGGGCAATGCCTCCTGCCAGGTCTCCCAATGACTCCAGATTACGGACTCGCATTTGCTCACCTTCAGCCTCTTTACGATGGGAAATATTCCGTACTCCTGCTAATAGGCCGGTCTTGCCGCCGATTTCTACCCGGCTGAGGGTGACTTCAGCATCGAATTCAGTGCCATCTAATTGGCAGTGACGCCATTCAAATAACTGGGTTTCTCCCTCAAGGGCCGCCTGGATTTTTTCCAGGGCTTTCCCTCTGGAGGTTCGGCCATCAGGTTGGAATCCCGGAGAAAAGCGATAGGGGGTTTTTCCCACAATATCATCTCGAGTACAGCCGAACATTTCCAAGGTTTTGGTATTACAATCCAGGAACGTGTCTTCCATCATGGTGAACATGGCGTCGGCAGCATTTTCGAAAAGTGTACGATAGCGGAATTCACTTTCTTTGAGGGCCTGTTCATTTTTGGTGCGTTCGGTAACATCTACAGTGGACTCGATCATCAGGACGACCTCGCCCTGATCGTTAAATATCGGATACCCATGGACTTCCAGATTGAGTTCTTGACCATCATCGTGAGTAAATTTCTGGAGCGTCATAGCTGGCTTGCCGGTTTTCTTAACCTCTTCCAGTGGACAGCGTTCAATGTCATCGCAAGGAAGGCCACGTTCTTTCCATATGGCATTACATGTCATACCATGCCAATTTTCATGGCCGGCAATAGAATTGGCTTTGACTACTTCATGTGTATTAACATCAATGACCAGGAATGGGGTGGGGATGGATTCGATTACCGAGTTGAGAAACTCATTGGCCTCTTTAATTTCTGCCGCATGTTCCACAATAAGCGTGGACTGCAAGCGCCGTTTAATCAGAATACGAACCAGAAACCAGATAATAATGGTAATAAACAAGCTGGTCGCAATGAACAACCTGAGTCTTGCAAGTTGGCTGTCCACAGCAGACATGTCTTTGATAATGGTCAGGTTTGCTTTGCCGCGGAATGAGTAGGTGATTTCTTCACTCATACTGAAGGTGTTGTCACCCCCACTTTCCTGTCGTTTATATTCGCCCAGAGGAAATCCCGTAGCACTTAAAAGTCGCAATTCAATAATATCACTGTTTTCCCGACCCCATTTTTTTAAAAATGCAGGAATAACCTGATAATCGTTGGACTGTAATGCTTCGTACGCGACATGGGTAAGCAGGTGGAGCTCGTGTTCCGTCTGGGTATGGATGCTTTTTGTGAGTTCACTTTCCTGCTGTTGCATCATAAAATGGCCCAGGGCAAATTGGCCGATTATCAGAACCAGCAAAACAGAGAATGCGACAATATCAAAAGAGCGGAGGAAATTTTTACTCATGGTGTAAGCTCCAGGCTCTTCATTTTATTGAGAAGTTGTCGAAGTTGATCATAGTCAGTGTCCGAACCATCCACAATGCCGGTGGCATTATTGTGAATGGTCTTAAGAATCATAAGACCTAAAGGGGTTTCTGCTAATTTTTTAAGAGAGTGACGGATTTTTTGTGATGTGGCAGGAGGCATGTCGGAGCGTGCTACAAATAAGTGCTCTGGAATATTGGGAGTGATGGCAAGGGCACGTAATCCTTGGGCCCGAAAAGTTTGATACACTCCTTCCTTAAGCGCTCCGGCATCAAAATCACCAGCCAGCACGCCTAAGGCAACATTATAATGGCTATTCACAAAGGTGATGCCACCCAGGTTTTCTGGGGTTACACCTGCTTCATGGAGGATGAGGCGGGGTAATAAATGGCTCATGGTGGACAGGCGATCTCCAAATGCAAAATAATGCCCTTTAAGGTCTTTAATCCTCTTAAAAGGGCTGTCAGCCCGAACCACAATCATACCCTTATAGAATGGAGAATAATTGGTTTCCAGCTGGGCTAAAATGGGTTTCTTCCCATATCCTTCTACCATTTGCACATAAGGTGCCGGTCCCATGTATGCTACGTCCACCATGTCTTGACCTATATTATCTATCAAGTCGCGATAATTTTTCCCGATGCGTAGGGTGAATGTGATACCGACGGTTTCGGTTAAATATTCCGCTAAAGGACTGAAACGTTTTTTCAATTCATCATGGGAAAGATAAGGATGAACTGCCAAGGTGAAGTAATTGTTGGTATCTGCATGGCAAAGGAGAGGAAATAAAAGGACAACAATCACAGACAGGATTGTATTTAAGATGGCTTTAGGCCGGGTAATTCGGACTTGTTGAATGTATATCATGACTCCCTTCAGTTGGCTTATATATCTCCACGCCGGTTTGCTCTTATTCATTATCCTATAGGAGAAACCACATGCTTGTCAAAACGGATCCGTTGAGAGAAATATAAATTGTGACCAATGAACACGTGAAGTGAAATTTATGTATAATAAATAAATCAGTTTATTGTGATTGTGTCCATTTCATCTGGAAAACAAAAAATCGTCAGGAGCATGGATGTATCTAATACAGAGTATTTGGCCGCAAACAATATTCTGTCCCATTTGTATGTTGGCCTTGTGTTGCTTGATCACCGGATGTGGAGACAATGATAGGTTTGTTGGTGGCACGGTGTATGATGCTGAAGGGCCGGTGCCCCAGGCCACGGTCAGAATCCAGACCACAGAATATTGGACTACAGCGGATGACAATGGTCATTTTCTTTTGTCTGTTAACAATGTTGAAGCACAGAGCATGCAACTCACCGCCTGGGCCAAAGGGTATTTCTGTGGCGGTCCGGTTTCTGCCTCTATAGGGGATCGGGATATAGAAATTCATTTGGAACCCCACAACACTGAAGACCATGAAGACTACCAATGGCTGGCTGCCTCTGCCGATGCTGGTGAGGCGGGTAATTGCCAGAACTGTCATGCGGACCAGGAACATGAGGATGCCCTTCTCTTTCCCTTTGAAGAATGGCGACGGGACGCCCATGGTAATTCTGCCACCAACTCTCGTTTTTTAACCATGTACCAGGGATCGGATTTGGATGGCAACCAAAGCCCGTTGACCCGCCAAGGCTATCATCCTGACTATGGTTCTTTCCCTCTGCCGCCGGATATGTCGTTGCCCTATTATGGCCCTGGATTCAAATTGGATTTTCCTGATCGATCCGGAAATTGTGCCACCTGTCATCTGCCGGTGGCCTCGGTGAACGAACCTTTCACAACAGATCCAACCCAAGCGACGGGTGTTGAGCTGGAAGGGGTGAATTGTGATTTCTGCCATAAGATCTGGTCTGTGGAGGTGGATGCTGAAACGCTCATGCCCCTGGCCAATCGGACCGGTGTTTTGTCCTATGAATTTCGACGGCCACCGGAGGAACATCAGTTCTTTGCAGGTCCCTATGATGACGTGGCTCCCAGTGAAGACACCTATCTGGAATTACAAGATGAGAGCCTTATCTGCGCTCCCTGTCATTCCGCCGTATTTTGGGATACCCAAATTTACAACTCCTACGGGGAATGGTTGGAAAGTTCTTATAGCGACCCTGATACAGGCCAGACCTGCCAGGATTGTCATATGCCCCGCCGGGGTGCAGAGCGGTTTGTCCGGGAAGATAAAGGCGGCCTTGTCCGCAGGCCGGAGACTATTTTTTCCCATCTCATGCCGGGAGCTGCTGATGAAGCATTCTTGCAGGATGCACTGGACATGCAATCTACCGCTGTAATGGAAGACGGTGAGATAAAAGTGACCGTTACCTTGACCAATGATAACACCGGCCACCATATCCCCACCGGCAGTCCCATGCGCCATCTTATATTGTTAGTATCTGCCGTGGATGATCAAGGGATGGCATTGCAACAGTCTTCCGGGTCAACATTGCCTGATTGGACTGGTGAGGGTGATGTAAGCCAGGGATATTATGCTGGCCTGCCCGGCAATGCCTATGCCAAGGTGCTTGAAGAGGCATGGACATTAATTGTCCCATCCGCTTCCTACTGGAATCCCACCAGGATTGTGAGCGATAACCGCATTGCCGCCTTTGAAAGTGACACCACAAATTACAGCTTTACACCGCCAGAATCGGGTACTGCCCATATTCAGGTGGAACTGTTTTTTCGGCGGGCCTTTCGTGGAATGGCTGATCAAAAGGGGTGGGAGATCGAAGACATCTCCATGGCGCGACAATCGCATTCGCTGTAATCGTGTCATGGTCAACATTTTAGTTATAAGGAGAGGATGATGGCTCGGAAATTCTGGACTTTGCTTGTCATGGTGTTACTGACCTTGGGGATTGCCCAATACTATGGGTGTAATGGCGGCAGTGACTCTACTCCTGAAGATACTCCTCCCACGGAAGATCCCCCTGGTGACGATCCCCCGGGTGATGACCCTCCCGCCACCCCGGCAACACCAGCGCATCAGGCTTCAGCATGGACCTATCTCGGCGGCCCTTCAGGAGGTCTTGGTTACGATATCCGCATGCAGCCGGATAATCCCGATATCATGTTTGTCACCGATGCCTTTGCCGGGGCCTTCAAGAGTACAGACAGCGGTGCGACCTGGAGCGCTGTGAACACTGGCATTACATCCCGGGCAACCACGGCGGGAGATGCCATCCCGGTTTTCTGTCTTACCATCGATCCCAATGATAATACAATTGTCTGGCTGGGCACCCAGCACAACGGGGGTATTTTTAAAAGCACCGATACCGGGGAAACCTGGACCGATATGAATACCGGCAATAACGGCATCCAGGAAGAATTTCTTTCAATTCGAGGCCTCACCATTGAACCGGGGAATTCCGATGTGATTTATTTTGCTGCCGAAGTTCCCAGTGTTCAGTGGAACAACGGAGAGAGTATAACCGGCACCGGACTTGATATGACCATGGGCGTTGTCTACCGAAGTGTTGACGGTGGTGCAAACTGGACCCGGCTCTGGTATGGGGATAATCTCACCAGATATATCATTATTCATCCCGATGATACTAATACACTTTATGTGTCCACCGGTATTTTTGACCGTGAAGCGGCCAATAGTGACATTGATACCCTCACCGTTGGCGGGGTAGGCATACTCCGCAGTACAGACCGGGGCCAGACCTGGGAAATTTTGGATGAGAATCATGGCCTGGATTCAGACAAACTCTATTTCAGCAGTATATTCATGGATCCCTCTGATCCAGACACCATTGTGGCTGCCTCCGATAATGATCCCTATACGTGGATTGTGGATAGAGTTCTTGGCGGTATTTTTCGCACCACCGATGGCGGAGATACCTGGACCGAGGTGTTTTCTAGTTATGGCTTATCCACCATTGAGATTTGTGAGGGAGATCCCAATATTGTCTATGCGGCAGGGAAAAATGGTTTTCTTAAAAGTGAGGATAACGGCCTTACCTGGACGGAATTGGGAGGTGCCAACTGGGGACCACCGGGGCTTATCGCCGGTTTTTCCATAGATATGCAATGCGATCCTAGGGATAGCCAACGTCTTTTTGTGAACAATTACAACGGCGGCAATTTCCTCACCACCGATGGCGGCACAACCTGGCAATCCGCCTCCAAGGGGTATTCCGGTGCTTTGATGAAACAGATTGCCCTGTCTCCAGACGATGTGAAACATATCTATGCTTCCTGTCGGGCGGGCATCTACTCCAGCACCGATGGCGGTGTGACCTGGACCGGCCTGTCAAATGGAGAGGCCCGGGAGCAGGAGGCGGAAGTCATTGCTGTAAACCCCTTTGACACCCAGCATATTATTGCCCGGGTTGGTGATGCCGGGCCGACTCCTCTCTATAGTGAAGATGGAGGCCAGACATGGGATAGAGTTGTTGATATTATCTGGAACAAGGGGGATGAGGATTTAGAGCCGGAAAATATAACGCGATTTATTTTTTCCCCGACAACAGAGGATCTTGTTTTCGCAACCCTTGGACCAAATGAATGCGATGCTGGAGAGGAGTGTGTTGGATATGGCATAATTTCATCCGAGAATGGCGGTACGGCATGGGGATCAACAGGAATGACCACTGGAATAGTAAAAGGGATTGGGTTTGATCCACAAAATGCCGGCACGTTCTGGGTGGCTCTCTATGATGGCAAGCTCTATAAGACAACGGATTCCGGTACTACTTTTACTCTGGTAAATACTAATATAACGCCTGCCACAGGTGCTCCTCCAGATGATCCGAATGTTGAGATATCACAATTTCCAACCGCCCTGGCCGTTGATCCCAGTGATGCAGACACATTGTATGCGGGCTTCAATTCCGCCGGTATGTATACAAGTACCGATGCCGGCCTGACCTGGAGCAATATAAGCGTGGGGCTTCCTTCGGGAATCAATATTACTGACCTTATTGTTGATCCTGATAATGCCGGAGTTATCTATGTTTCCAGTGCCGACCGAGGGATATATTATTCGACTAACTCGGGCCTTACCTGGACGGAGCTCAACACGTCATTAACCAACCGTGAGATTATCGACATTGCCTTGTCTCACGATGGTTCTGTACTCTATGCAGGCAGTACCGGCGCCGGAGTTCATCGACTTGGTGCGGTTGAATAAAGTGCAATGGAGAAAAAATGAAACGGTTTTTATCCTGGATCTTCAAGGTATTCCTGGTTTTGGGGAGTGCTCATTATTTTGGCTGTAATGGTGGTGGTGTGTTCCGGCTTGGTAATATTGAGTAAATTAACCGATTTTTAATTGGGGCGGAAAACCTGTCGAGTATGAATGACAGAGGAGAAAACATGACACGTAAACTATGGTTGGTATTGTTTTTAGCAATAATCGTGTTGGTCCCGGTACTATTTTTTGGCTGTGGTGGCGGTAGTGATGGACCCTCCGGTGATACCCCCCCGGTTGATGGCGGCGATCCACCCGATGATGGCGGCGGCGATCCACCCGATGATGGCGGTGGTGATCCTCCTGATGATGGAGGCGGTGATCCTCCTGATGATGGCGGTGGCGATCCAGATCCGACCACCATCAGCAAGATGTCACTCTGGAATACAACCACCAAACTTCGCGGTGCCAATATCTGGCTAACCCGGTCTTATACCGGCCAGTATTTATATCAAATTGGCAATGTTGCTATTGGTCCAACCTACACCCAGGCAGATTTTAATGCCCTTGCTGCGTTGGGGGCAAATTACGTTAATATTTCCCATCCTGGTTTGTACTCTGAAAGTGCTCCGTATGGGGTGGACACCGATGCCCAGAGCAGTCTTGACAGTCTGCTCACCATGATTGGCCAGGCAGACATGTTTGCAGTGATTTGTTTTCGTACCGGACCGGGGCGCAGCGAATTTACCTTTTCTCGCGATGAAGTGGGCGACTGGTTCACCGCCGGTGATCTTGTTGAAACAGTTTGGTCCGATGCTGTCGCCCAGTCCGGCTGGGTGAACATGTGGCAATATGTTGCAAGCCGATATAAAGATAATTCAACCGTTGTCGGTTACGATCTGATGGTGGAGCCCAATAGTGACGAGATATTGGGTTTTGACGATCCAACGGAGTTCTATCCAGCCCAGCAGAATACCCTGGGGGACTGGAATCAATTTTTCCCCCAGATTATTACCGCCATTCGATCTGTGGATAGCAACACACCGATCCTGGTTGGTGGCATGGGGTACAGTAACGTGCAATGGATGCCTTATCTCATCACAGTGGCTGACACAAAAACTCTTTACACTCTTCATCAGTATGCTCCCTATGTCTATACACACCAGGAATCCGACGGCACCAACTCCTATCCCGGCACTTTTGACACCGATTGGGATGAGGAGGATGATACTTTTAATCAGACATGGCTCACTAATCTATTGACTACGGTGGACAACCTGAATATCACCGTAGCGGTTAATGAATTCGGGGTGATTCGCTGGGTACCTAATGGTGATGATTTCATGGAAGATACTTTCAGCCTGTTTGAAGCCCGAAACTGGAATCACGCTCTCTGGCAATGGTTTCCGGCCTCTTATCCAGGAAGTGCCGATTTCCCTGGGGAGTTCAACTTCATGTTCGGAGCATCGCCAACCCAGTATTCTGATGTGGGAGACAGTGACCTGATGCAAGTGATCCAGACGAACTGGAGCCTGAATACTCTGCGGCCATCTACAGTCACTTTTTCTGCAACAGAATAGTTTTTAGTGCTAGAGAATAGCTTACAGGGATTCGCCAGTTGGATTTTCATGAGCAAAGGAGAGCGTGTTGATGAAAGCAATTTCAATTTTATCGCATTGGGTGTTTCTACTCACATTAATGAGTCTTTCGGGGTGCTCCGGCTCATCATCGGACTCAAATAATCCACCAGCAGATACCGTCATCCCGTGGATCGATACTCATGCCCATTCTCAGGGCTATGATACCGAGTGCACGACGCAAGATTGTCTTGATGCAATCATCGCAACCATGGATGAGTACGGGGTGAAGAAGACCATTTTCATACACCCCCCTGCTCCTGGCTATGATCCAGACAGTGAAGCGGCTATCAGAACCGTGGTTGCCTATGATTCAAGCCGATTTCTCTATGGTGCTGGCGGGAATGTGCTTAACTCCCTCATCCAGAGGACAGCCCCGGACGGTACGGTTCCCAGCCAGCTCAATACCGATTTTGATAATGCCATGAGCGATATCGTTACTACCGGTGGTTTTGTCTGCTACGGTGAGATCACCGCCCTGCATCTTTCCTATGCCGAGGCGCATGCCTATGAGGAGACCAGGGCGGACACCCCTCTGTTTCTGAGCCTGGCAGATTATGCCGCTGCAAACAATGTTCCTATTGATCTCCACATGGATGTGGTGAGTGAGGATATGACAACGCCATCCTATTTCACTGATCGCAGCCCCAATAATCCCGCTGAAATTGAAGAAAACATTTCAGCCCTGGAGACTCTCCTTGCCTATAATCGAAATGCCAAGATAGTGTTTGCACATGCGGGGCGTGATACAACGGGACAGCACACTGCAAGCCTCATTGAGCAACTTCTTCGGGATCACCCCAATTTTTATATTCAAATTCATCCTGTTTTTGGTCCCCTATTTACAGAAAATGCCATTGTTGATCAGGCAGGTAATATCAGGTCTGAATGGTTAAGCCTCTTACAGAATTATCCGGATCGTGCTGTACTGGGCAGTGATCATTTTTATGAGGGGACAAGTGATGACGGCATTAATATCGGTCGTGTGCAGACTTTTCTGCAAAACCTCCCTGGATCATTAGCCACGTCCATTGGTTGTACAAATCCTGTTTCGCTTTATAATCTTACCAGCGGGTGTGAATGAGACGGACTATTATTCTAGGAAATATGCCATTGTTTAAACCTTATTCTTTCGTCATACAACTTTTGCTCTGTACATTTTGCTTTCTCTTCCCAGCTCATATTGTTCATGCAAAAGATACACTGGTACTTGGAAAAGTTACGGTTTCGGAGCGAAAACAGATTTTTAAGACCATGAAACCATTGCTTGATCATGTAGTAAAAAATATGGCGGAATTTGGTATTACCAAGGGCGAGATCTTTTTTGCCAGTAGCAACGAGGAGATGATATACGCCCTCATGACAGGCAGGGTTGACTGGGTATCGGAAACACTGTTTTCAGCCCTCATACTTTCAGAAAAAGCAGGTTCTGAGATTGTCTTGAAAAGAGTACGAGGTGGTGATGATTATCGCAGCATCATATTGGTGAATAATAACAGCGAGATTAAAAAGATTTGCGACCTCAAAGGAAAGACAATTGCCTTTGAGGACCCCGGTTCTACAAGTGCCTATTTCCTGCCTTATCTGGAATTATTGGAGAATAATTTTAAGCCGGTGCTCAAATCCGACAAAAGATCCATACCCCAAAACATCCATGTTGTTGAATATGTTTTTGCAAACTCAGAGTTTGAAATGATACGACAATTGTTGCAAGGAAAGGTTGATGCAATTTCTTATAGTAATCTGGATTATGAAGAGCTGTCAGATCCGTTGAAAGCAAAATTGGCAATCATTCATCAATCTGATGCCTTCCCAAGGGGACTTGAGCTCGTAGGTGAAAAGCTGGATAAAAATGTGAAGCATAGGTTGCATGAAGTACTTATTGAAATGCACAAAGACAAAGAGGGACAAGCACTATTAAAGAATTATTTCGGAACCGAGAAATTCGAGTTTTTCAGTGAAGACAAAATCGTTCAGCATGCCAGAGAAATATTACGTTCAAATATTATTCCAGATAATTGAAGACCGACTTAACTTCAGACTCAGCAAGGCGAGGATCTGACATGGAAAAGGTGGTTTTATACAGTCTCACAACCTGTGTGTATTGCAAGTCTGTCAGGAAATTGCTGGAAGATCTCTCCGTGGAGCATGAGTGCCTTTTTGCAGATGAATTCGAAGGTGAAGAGAAAGAAGCTCTTCTTGTTGGTCTGAAAAAAGCCAATCCCAACTGTACATTCCCCACTCTTGTTATCGGTGATGAGGCTGTGGTTGGCTATCAGCCCCAGGAGGTCAGGGAGAAACTTGGCATCCGCACGGAAGCCGACGACCTGTATGACCGGCTGAAGAAGGTAAATGAGCCCACGGGGTATCATTTTAATGCTATTAAAGAGATGACCTTTGATTTAATACGTAACCTTCTGGTGAACAAGGACAGATATGGGTATATGTCCTGCCCCTGCAGGCTTGCAACCGGGGAACGCGATAAGGACAAAGATATCATCTGTCCATGTGATTACCGGGAGGAAGATATCAAAAAGTATGGCAGTTGTTTTTGCGGACTCTATGTGAGCGAAGAGTGGAATACCGGCAGGATTACCCGCACCATGGTGCCGGAAAGGCGGTCCATGAGATCCCTTTAATTTGAAGAGAAGGAGTTTTTGTTCACCCGCGGATCAGCCCCAGGAGTTCCGTAGTTTTCTCTTCCAAGAGTTTTTGATCCCCCCGGGTTTCCACATTGAGCCGCAGGACCGGTTCGGTATTGGACTTTCTGATGTTGAGCCGGAAATCCTGCATTTCCATACTCAAGCCATCGGTGTAATCCCGCTTGGCTGGAGTTTCTGCATAGAATGCTTCAACCTTATCGATGGCAGCGTCAGGATCGGCAACCGTGCTGTTGATCTCACCGCTCACTGGATAAGCGGCCTGTCTTTCCTTGACCAATTCAGAGAGTTTCTTGCCTGATTTTGAGAGCAACTCCGTGACCAGGAGCCAGGGGATCATACCGGAGTCGCAATAGGCAAAATCACGGAAATAATGGTGGGCACTCATTTCGCCGCCATACACCGCATCTTCAGCCCGCATCCGCTCTTTTATAAAAGCATGACCGGTCTTTGACATGACCGGCATTCCACCTGCAGCATCGACAATTTCCTGGGTATTCCAAACCAGCCGAGGATCGTGGATAATTTTACCTCCGGGAGTTTTTGAAAGAATCGCTTCGGCAAGGAGTCCCACTACATAATAGCCTTCGATAAAATCGCCATTTTCATCAAAGAAAAAACAGCGGTCAAAATCACCGTCCCAGGCAATACCGAGATCAGCGCCATGTTCAAGAACAGCTTTACTGGTTATTTCACGATTTTCAGGTAGTAATGGATTGGGTACACCATGGGGAAAACTGCCGTCGGGCTTTTCTTGCAACTTCATAAAAGAGAGTGGCAGTTTTTCAGCCAGGGAGTCAATCACTGGTCCGGCGCAGCCATTGCCGCAGTTTGCCACAACGGTTAGTGGTGCAAGTTTATCGACATTCACATAGTTCAGAAGATGTTCGATATAAGCAGGGCGATTATTCAGTTCAGACATGTTGCCCGGTGTTGTAACTTCAATTTCCATGCCCCCCAGAATAAGCTGTTCCACATCCTTTAATCCCGTATCACCGCTCACCGGTCTTGCCCTGGAGAGGACAAACTTCATGCCATTATAGTCAGCAGGATTATGGCTGGCGGTTACAATGATGCCGCCATCAGTTTCTAGATGAACAGTGGCAAAATAGATCTCTTCAGTGCCGCAGAGCCCCAGGTCGATAACATCTACACCGGCCTTTTGTAAGCCATCAGACAATGCCGCGGAAATGGATGGACTGGAAAGCCGGATATCACGGCCCACTACAACCTTGTTGGGTGAGAATCGCTTGGCAAATGCCAGGCCGATGGTATAGGCAAGGTCCTCATTCAGCTCATCGGGTACACGGCCCCTGATGTCATAGGCTTTGAAGCATGAAAGGGATGTAGATGATTGCATTGTATATTTCACCTTTGCCAGAAGTAGACGAATCGAGTAGAGTGCCGCACCATGTCGGAAATAACTTTAACATCAGAACATATACAGCAAATTGCCGAGCTCTACCAGAGGATGGAAGAGGAATATGACACTGTCGCAAAGGCGCTAGATTTTTCCTGCGAAGGTTGCCCGGACAATTGTTGTGACTCGTTTTTCCTGCATCACACCTATGTTGAGTGGGCATATCTCTGGCATGGGTTAAAGAATCTGTCCGCTGAACAGCAGAATGCCATAATCCAGCGGGCCAAGGATAATCTGGCAGAATGCACCCATCAGATGTCTGCCGGCGTCAGCCCTGTTGTTATGTGTCCTTTGAATGAAGGGGGATTGTGCGCTCTTTACAAACATCGGTTGATGATTTGCCGGATGCATGGTGTCCCATCCTGGTTTAGCCTGCCCAATGGAACGAAGAAAGAGTTCCTGGGATGCTTTCGCTGCCAGGAAAAAATAGAAGATAAGACAGATCCTCCTGCAGTGGACCGTACCCCTCTTTTTCAGGCCTTGGCAGGTTTGGAAAAGTCTTTACTTGTATCCCTGGGACGACCCATGCCGCGCATTAAATTGACCATCGCCCAGATGATTACACATGGACCGCCTAAGCTAGACTGAAGACTATAGATAAGAAGGGTTACAGTTTTCAGCTGTTACCGTATTTTCCTTCAGCCTTCAGCCCAAAAAACTACCTCATCATTTCAGCAATTTGAAAAGCGAGTTCCAGGCTTTGCTCGGCATTGAGGCGTGGATCACAGTTGGTCCAGTATCGTTGTTCCAAATGAGCATCGACAATATTTCGTCCGCCGCCGGTACATTCTGTGACATCTTCACCGGTAAGTTCAAAATGTACGCCACCGGGAATGGTTTCCTCGGCCCAGTGGATCTCAAAGAAGGTGCGGATTTCTTTCATTATGTCGTCGAAATTTCTCGTCTTGTGACCCGTCTCAGCTGTATAGGTATTGCCGTGCATGGGATCGCAGCTCCAAACCAGCTTATATCCCTCTTTTTTTAATTCTCGCAAAAGATTAGGGAGATAATTGCCAATTTTCTTTGCCCCAAATCGACAGATGAGAGTCAGGCGTCCAGCCTCGTTTTCCGGATTGAGCGTTTCAACGATTTTTTTCACTTCGTCAATATCATGATTGGGGCCAACTTTCATGCCAAGGGGATTAAGAACACCTCGGAAAAATTCTACGTGGGCTCCGTCCAGCTGTCGTGTCCGATCACCAATCCACAACATGTGACCACTGCAGTCATACCAGTCACCAGTGGTTGAGTCCTTTCTAGTCAGAGCCTCTTCATAGCCTAACAGCAGTGCTTCATGGGAGGTGAAAAAGGCAGCCTGATTTATCTGGGGGATGTCGGTATCGATACCGATGGTGCGCATAAAGTTAATGGCCTGATCGATTTGGGCGGCCAGTTTTTCGTATGATTGTCCCTGGGGAGAGCGCTTAACAAATTCGTTATTCCAGGCGTGCACCCGATGCAGGGCGGCATACCCTCCCCTGGTAAAGGCACGGAGGATATTCATGGTGGAAGCGGCTCGGAAATAACCCTGCAACATACGTTGTGGATCCGGTCGACGGGCTTCTTCAGTGGGATCTGGGCTGTTGACCATGTCACCACGATAGCTGGCGATTTCTACGCCATTAACGATTTCGGTATCACTGGAGCGGGGCTTGGCATATTGCCCGGCAATACGGCCGACTTTGACCACTGGTTTCCCGCCTGCATAGGTAAGAGCTACAGCCATCTGCAGAATGACTTTCAAGGTTTCCCGAATAGTCGGTGCAGTGCACATGGCAAAGTCTTCGGCGCAATCGCCACCCTGGAGAAGAAATGCCCGACCTTCGGCCACGTCGGCGAGATGTTTTTTGAGCATCCGAATCTCACCGGCAAAGACCAGAGGAGGAAGTTTGGCAATGGAGTCTACAGCGCCCTGATATTCTGCCTGGTCAGGCCAGTTGGGTTGCTGCAGGGCGGTAAAATTCTGCCAGCTTGATTTTGTCCAGTTGTCTTGACTCATTCCTCTTTCTCCTTCTCTATCTGGCTCGTACCTTTTGGTTTTTCGCCTTCAGGTGCTCCGGGTAAAGCACAGGGGCCTCCGGCGCAACAAATTTCAACATCGTAAAAATTAAGAATTCGTAGCTCTCGTTCTCGTTTTTCCCCTTCCGGGGGGTCAATCATTTTTCTTTCTGAGATAAGGTTTTTCGCTTCATCCTTGCTCGGAATTCCATCCATACCTTGATTTAATACTTTTCCTGTGGCCGTGTCCAATACTTCTGCGTCTTCGCCATTGGTTACAACTGCCAAAGGTATTTGATGATTCTTATCGAGAACCCGGGCAGCGGCTATGGCAGGTCTTTCACGGGTAACGAGAGAGCCGGGTCCATAGCGCACAACCATGAACCGTTTGCCTTCAAGACTCACCACCAAGTCAATCTGAGAAACGGTAAATTGGCCGGCGAAGAGGGTTTCGATTTTAAGCCGGGCTTCCAAATCTTTTTTGGTATACCCTTTCTTCTCAACCAGAAATTTTGCCAGCTTCTGGCGGTAACGCTCGTCATCGGTGTCAATAATGCTCTCGCCGGTGAC
The DNA here is from genome assembly GCA_964443295.1 of uncultured Desulfobulbia bacterium. Taxonomy (GTDB): domain Bacteria; phylum Desulfobacterota; class Desulfobulbia; order Desulfobulbales; family CG2-30-60-27; genus CAYUCH01. The sequence goes on from CAYUCH010000007.1 coordinate 49,868, forward strand.
ATAATCGGTACAATTTCCATATATGTAATGATGAGAAAGGTCTGCCATTATTTTACCAATAAAAAAGGGGGCCAGCGGCCCCCTCATTAAGTTGCTGCTGAAAAGCTATGCTCTACAATTCGAGCCAGGACTCGGAAAAGACCGATTGGCCGGACAAAACTTTATAGGTTTTATAATGCTCAATTTCGGTGGGGTTCAGTTTTGATGGATCAGGGTCATTGCCGTCCATCATACCGTGTACCAGGTCCACCAGATTTTGGCTGTTGCCGGCACAAATGTCCATCAATTCTTTATCATAGGAATTAACGATGGCAGTGGAAATATTATATTTCATCAGCATGATGAGATAGGTACGATCGAGATATTTTCGCAGGTTTTCCGCGACGCCGTTGGATACATTGGAGAGACCAACTGTTGAACCAGCACCAGGTGCAATATCTTCCAGCATGGCCATGAACTCGAGGCCGCTGGCAATCTGATCAGCACCTAGGGTAATGGGGGTGCCAATGGGATCAAAAAGCATTTTTTCATTGGGGATGCCAGCTTCCATAAGAGCCATCATCAGGTCAACGGCCATGGCGGCACGCTCATTGGAGTCGCGAGGCATTCCGTCTGGACCCCAGAGGAGAGCAATAACGTTACAACCTGCCTCGGCGGCAACAGGAATAAGTTTCTCCATGCGCTCGGGCTGGGCGGATATGGAATTCATCAGGGCCTGTTCTTTATTGGAAACCACTTTGAAACCGGCTGCCATGGCATCGGTATTGGTGGTGTCGAGGCAGAGAGGAGTGTCACTTACAGCTTCAACCGTCTGCACAACCCATGGCATGAGTTCTTCGCCGTCTTTACGGGCAGGGCCGATATTCAAATCAAGATAGGCGGCACCTGCAGCGCTTTCCTCTTTGGCCATCTCCTGCACTGGGCCAGGAGTTCTTTCCTTCATGGCGCCACCGCTTCTGTTACCCATAATGTTAATACTTTCTGCAATTGCTAAAACCGTATTGGCCATTGTTTTTCTCCTTCATATATAAATTGCTATCCAACGGCTCGTATGGAGACGAACCGAATCTTACCAAAAAAAGAAGGGGAACCTTATCGTCTCAAATTGAGCTTGTCAACAAACAAACGACAAAACAGCCTGATCGGCTACTTCTTTGACTCATCTTGATCAAGAATTTGCCTGACGGTATGGGCGAGTTCTTTCATTTTTACTGGTTTGAACAAATATGCTTTTATGCCGACCTTAAGAGCCTCTTCTTTTGTTATGGTGGAGGTGAATCCAGTACAGAGGATAACCGGCATTTCAGGGCGCAATTTGAGGATTTTTTCTGCAAGCTCAACACCTTGCATCCCGGGCATGGTTTGGTCGGTGATAATTAACTGGAAAGCATCCAGATCTTTCTGGACTATTTGCAGGGCTTCAGTAGGATCAGTCAGGGCGTGAACTGTATAGCCCAGCTCGGTGAGTATGGCACCCGTTGCTTCGAGAACAATGCTTTGGTCATCAACAAGCATAATATGTTCTGAGCCACCAGGCAGGTTTTCTGCAACATCTTCGTCATCCAGGGTGCTTAATCCTTCTTCCTGGATCGGCAGTAAAATCTCAAAAATTGTCCCTTCGTCTGGTTTGCTGTCAACTTTTATATGCCCACCATAGGAAAGAACAATACCATGGACTACCGCCAGTCCCAGCCCGGTCCCTTTCCCTTCTTCTTTGGTGGTAAAATATGGCTCAAAAATGCGTTTAAGATCTTTTTGCTGGATGCCTCCGCCATTGTCTTGGATTTTTAAACAGATATATTTGCCGGAAGAAAGGCCATGGGGTTCGTCCTTTAGTAATTCGACCTCGTGCAGGCTGACTCCCAAAATTCCTCCGGAAAACTCCATGGCATGGAATGCATTCATGCAGAGATTCATGATAATTTGATGAATTTGGGTCGGGTCGGCCAGGATGGTAGGGCACTCGGAATCAATATCTTGAATAATATCGATATTAGTGGGCAGGGTCGAGCGCATCATTTTTAATGCTTCTTTGATAAGTATTTGAATGCGTAATGGTTTGAGCTGTTCTTTTTTTTGCCTGCTCAGGGTGAGAATCTGCTGGATAAGTTCCCGGGCCCGGTTGGCAGCATGAATGATTTGATGGACGTCTTTACTCAACTTGCTTCCTGGCTCGGCAGACCGTAATGCCATTTCGCTGTATCCTAATATCGGTACCAGGATATTATTAAAATCATGGGCAATTCCCCCTGCCATGGTGCCAATGGCCTCCATTTTTTGAGCTTGTTGCAGCCGTTCCTGTAGCTGTTCACGCTGGGTAATTTCTTCGCGTAATTTTATATTACTGGCGGCAAGTTCACTGGTCCGCTGTTCTACCCGGTATTCAAGCTCACGATTGATTAATTCCGTTTCTTGCCGGGCCAAAAGCAGGTTTTGGTAGGTTTCTTCAAGCTTCGCCATCATTCTGTTGAAATTAATGGCCATGAGATCCATTTCATCAAGGCGGGCAATCCCCTCAGATTTTTTTTCCTCCATTCGAAGGTCAAGTTCTCCTTCTCCAGATACCACCCGTTTCAAAATACTGATGAGCTGGTTAACGCGATTAATGATTCTGCTTTTTAAAAGATAAAAGAGGAAGACGGAAAAAAGGAGGATGGCCAGAAAAGGAAGAAAGCTGCTCATGAGCAATTGTCTTCGTTGGTCCGTCAGGGGCTGGCGATCAATGGCAATAACCAGTGTGCCAATATGATTGTCGGTGGCATCAAGAAGTTGCCGTTGACTGGTGAGAAATTCAACATCCTGTACTTTGATATTATTATCATGGGGAAAGGAAACGTGTTCCTCATCAAAACTGGTTAAAGCTGTCTTTTGCTGGCCATCGAAGATGACAAACTCGGCCTTACTAATGGAGGAAATGTTGCGGGCCATGGGCATATTGCCACTAACTGGTTTCAGTAAAACGATATAGCCGTACACTCCACCAAGATCATGGTATAGAGGTACTACTTTTTTAAAACAGATAAGCTCTTTTTCAGGTTGCTGGGTTGCCGTTTCCACTCCCCCTATGACAATGGAAGATGGAATGAGTGTCAAGCCTGGCTCGAGGTTCTCAATGAGAATGCTATAGAGCCCAACCTGATGTGGCGCTGGTTGGCCTTCATTTGTTGTGAGAACATTGAGATCCTCATCAAAGATAATTACCCGCTCAACCTGCTGCCTGATGCTGAGAGTAGAGAGCATTACCTTGATGGAATTAATATTTTCGTAATCAAGAAAATTGACGTATTTTTGATTCTGCTCCCGAATGATCCCGGCAATTATATTGAGTTTGTCAATTTCAATGGAAATAAGCGATGAGGCAATATCCAGTCGTGACTGCAAGTCTTCCCTTGTGTGGGTTGCGACATGTTTGTCATACTGGCCGGTAATGTGTAAACCGTTTGCAATGATCAGTCCAATGAGAAGACTGAATAAGAGTATTACCTTCCTGATAATACTGGTAGGGCGGGGATTAATATCCTTTTGTTGTGGTTCTCTCGTCATGTGCAGTATCCGGTGGTATTAATGAGAGTCTCTGCCTTATTCTTTTTTTTCCGCCGGCATACCTTCAACAACCCATCTTTCTATGCCTCCCCTGAGTACCCCTATAACGTTAAATCCATTGGCTGTAAGAAATTGAGCAGCAAGTGGTGACTGTTTCATGGCCCAGTCGGTTACGACAATGGGGCGGTTTTTAGGAAATTCGCTGATCTTCTCAGTCAGATTCAACAATGGACAATGGTAGGCATTTTTAATAAACAAAGGCCCTTTTTTAAAATCCATGGGCCGAACATCTAAAATATAAATATTTCTCTCCGGAATATTCAGTAGTTCGGTTAACTGGGTCGGGTTTAATTTTTTAATTTTAATTATCCAAACTTAAACCACCAGCTGTGCTGGTGAGTCCTAGCTTCGCTAT
>CAYUCH010000008.1:0-52799 GCA_964443295.1 uncultured Desulfobulbia bacterium
ATGGGTGGCCGGCTTCGCGTGGAATAGGTGGCCGAGATCAGTGGAATACGCAAATCATGATGCAGATCACGTCGCTCCTCTCTCCAGTTCAGAGATATATCCATATTTACCTTACCAGCAAGCTCAAGAACTACTTCAGCTACCAAAAATACAGGTACTGCTTGATCGCTTTTTATTCTTTGAACTAACTCAAGAGTCTTTGAAGTCATCCATTCAGGCTTCGAACCCGTCACATTATTCCACTCATCCAGGACAGACTCTTCCAGCCTGTTGCCATATACTTCTCTCAGCTTTTTCAGCCATAATAGACTGGAAATCTCTCCGGGTATATCTTCCAAAAACCTGGCTCGTTGATCTTCTTGAAGATTAAGAAATCCCAGACTGTCCAATGCAGTCCAGCATGCTTCGTTTATTGGGGCACTTTTGTTTTTGGTAACCAGATAAGCCTGGCAAAGAAGGGCAATGGTTGGGAGGAATTGGGGTGTAGCGCTCTCTCCAAAATACTGTTGCAGTTCTCTGGGAACTTTCCCTCCTGGTATATCTGAAAGAACAGTTTCATCAGAGGAGATCATGTTTATGATATGCTGCCAACTCTCCCGCAGTACAGTGCGGAAATCAGGGCGTAACTCAAGGACTGTTAAATTGTTGTGACAAAAATGTTTATGTTTCTCGCTCCTTCCTATTGTTGAACAGCAAATAAATATGCTCTTTTTGTCTTCAAGTCTATTTTTGATTACTTCAAGATTCTTTTTTATATCGATGTGGGCAATATAAACAAAGAGATCATCAGTTTCATGCCTGAGACTCGTATCAAATTCAAATTGACCAAATTTATTTATACCTTCCGGAAGCAGCTTCAACAGGCGGTCTTTCTTTATATCACCATCAGTCTGACTCTCTTTGCTGTAAGCATGTACAATCATATGGTCACCAAAATCCAAGATCAATCCCAGGAAAAGGAAATTTCATTTTTTGAAATCGACATGGACAGAGATTCAGGGGATGGTGGCTGCAGCAAGTCACGAATTGAGTTGGCAGATGTATTTGACAGCCACGACACATTGTGCTCATCCACATATCCTTTTTCAAGTGAAGCCATCTGTTTCCATGAATTCCCTGACTTTGATGATTTTTTCATTTTCTTTTCAATATCTACATTAAAAGAAAAGGTGACAGACCGGCGAGCGAAAAGCAGTGAGGGAGGGACTCTGCCTTCTTTGAGATCGGAAAAAGCATTCATCAACAATTTAATCTGACAGAGCAATAAAACTCCAGGAAGGAAAGGTGGAGCCCAGCTTAAAGGGTTAGTCTTTTGCGTCATTTCCGAGTCAAAGCTAACATTTTCCAGGCCAAGAAATTTCAGTGCATTTTTCAGGTCAGACAGTTCCACCAATTTTCCCGGCTCATCACGCTGCATAGCTGCGGAACACTGGAATAAACCTTTCAGTGAATCATGGTCATCTTCAGCATTCAAGCAAAGAGCTGTGATTTCACGATATGTTTGAGATTCAGGGTTCTGCAATGCATTATGGTGGAAAGGTCCAAAATGATCCCAGTCTTCGTATTTGCTCCGCACAAACAGGTTTATGACCTTGTCTACATCTTGGTCTTTAGAGAAGCTTGAGTTACGACTTTCCCAATATTCGACGGCTTCATCAACGCATAGCTTTGCTACTTCAGTGTTTTCAGATAAACGTCTGTCAAGGTTCTTATAGAAACGTCTTTTGCTCTTCTCCAGGCCCAAATATGGGTGACAAGTCGAACCACTTCTTGTAGACGAATGATTAACACATAACTGGTTGAACGATTTTGCCAATAATGGAGCAATCCGTTCAGCCAACTCAGCCTGCATATCTCCAGCCAGTGTATAATCAAGAAAAGACAGGCAACTAGGTGGAAGATTTACATCTAACCACTCAATTGCATCATCTACTGCTTCATGAGTCTTGATAAAAAGAATGATTATGTCTCCTTTGCTCACTCCGAAAAGATGGGTTCCCTTCATAAGCGCATCACAGCCCATTTGGTCGAGAAAAGAGAAAGATAGGTCTACATAAGGTGATGAATCATGGTATGACTCTTTTGCTTTCTTGAGAATTTTTCTCCACATAAGGGGCAAAAATAATCTCTCAGCACCTGCCACCCCTCTCTCTTTCAGTACGGAAAGCCAGTTAAGAATTGGACCTTCCATATCTTCAACGATCAACCATTTCATCTAATGCACCCATTATTCCACAACAGACTTAAACTATGCACTCCTGCCAATAGGAAAGCGCAAAGTCAGTTCAAATTCATAATCACTAATATTTACCGAACAAAAATCAGACAATCGATAATCATTCTGTAATCCAATCTCCCCGTATAAAGCCTCTCCACATTTGTCAAGCACCAGAAAAGTACCATATTTCGGAGACATCAAGCCGTGAGGGTATTTTTTGTAAAAATTTTCTATAAGTTTCTTTTGAGAATGCCAATTTCCAATTTTTAAAAGCATGACTGGGCCAATTATTTCTATGCGACTGGATAACTCCACGAAAAGAGGGGACATGGAATCTTTATTTTTAATGGCATTACCCATAGCAACAACAACAATTAAAGAAAACCACTCCATATACAGACTAGATAATCTCTTTGGAATAGCATTGAAAAATGCCGCAGAATTTTCAAAGTTATTTGTTAAATTGATTCCCTCTCCCCGGGGATGAAGAATTTCCCAGATATTATCGTGATCATTTTGAAGGTGTTCCAGGTAATGCTCCAAGGCGGAAGAGCAATCTTTAATTATCTCAAACTTCAAAGCAAGATCACAACAACGTTGAAGGGCATCCGCTATCAGGATAGTGTCAGCAAAATCCTCAAGATTTACAGGCAGCTTTGAGTGTTTTCCTGTGACGGCCCACAGGTCCAGTAGAGTAAAGGTTTCATTAGCAAATTCAAGAACCGCTTTCTGGCGAATATGAGAAAATTGCTGAAATTTTGCGGGATTTAATAAGTATGCAAGTGGGGTATATACTTTTGAAAACTCATGCCCCATAATTTTAATCCACCGAAGAAATTCGCTACGCTGACCAGCTTGAGTTGCCAGCTTGACTACGTAGTAGTCTTCAAGTGGCTCAAGACTTTGTGTCAGGGAAATACGGGCATCTGCAAGGAGCCGAGAGGAAGGCAACATTTTTGAAGCAATAATGAAACAGGGATTTTTTACCTGATTGCTCCCATTGGTCTCCTGCACACCATTTGGAATAAGGCGATAACTTGAGGCATAGCGAACCGTGTAAGAACCAAGATCAGGATGCAGCGCTTTGAGCCAGACAAAGTAGTTTGCAAGCTTCCAGTATTCCTCTTTCGAGAGCAGATCGACTTCTGCTCCAGTCCTGACTTTCACCTCCCTGATAAGTCTTGACAAGGCTTTGTGTAACTTCCCCGTTGGCATTCTATTATTTGCCGGGCCATAAAACAGGCGTTCCAATCTTTCAATGGCGCTTCGAGTTACAGCCCTGACAGCACTGGCCTCAATGGGCTCGACAGGCATTTTATCCAGCTCTCTGGAACCTGAGCCAGATTGCTCCTGCTGTCTGGCCAAGGCCTGTTCATAATTTACCCTGGTTGCCTCAGACAAGATTTTCTGGGATAGCTGACTGGAAATTTCTTTGTTGTTTTTTTCAGCAAACTCTTTTCTCAGAAATGCAAGTTCCTCATTGCTCAGTTCTTCCATGATGTCGGAAACATCATAAACCTGTATCTGCTTTTGCAGCTTTGTAACTTCCTCTTTTTTAACCAAATCCCTATTGCAGATCAGGCAATAATCAACCTCTTCATTTTCCTCACGCTCCAGGACAAGTGTTGAAAAGTCTGCAATTTCTTCCTTGAACCTGTTGTACTCAGCCTCCGGGATTCGGAATAATAACTGGCCAACACGGTAATCAGGTTGATCTCTCTGCATCCCACTAAGGGTGCGATAAAAATGGCACTCCCCCAGTTGATCAAAGAGTTTGGCAACAACCCAGAGCAGAGGGTTGTCCTCTGCCCCTTTGCCCTCTTCGCGTTGAAAAAAACTACCCATGGGACCCAGCAGGTTTCGAGCGAGCAGCTCTCCGGCAAAACATTGCGGGCAGTTATCGTTAAAATTCCACTCACAGGTATTTTCCCAAAAAACTCCTGTTTTGAAAGTTTCAGATTCCAAGTCACTGCGGACAACATCTTTGGAATACCAGGTCGGTTCGGCCTGACTATTCTCCCTGCAGGGGCACCAGAGTGTTTCAAGCAATTTCGCATCAACCCTTTTTCTCACTTCACAGCCACCCGCCGAGCTACGCATGGCCTTGCGCAACCATCGAGATGACTCCTCTATAATTTCTGTGAGATCTTTGCTCTCGCTGTTCTCCACTTCTCAGGTTCTCCCTAATTACAACCAATCCGTGCTAGAGTGTTTTATTCCAGCAGCCGATAGTGACAATCGGCGCTGTAGAATCTTTGGTCAGCGTTATCAATGAGTCTCGATAACGACCCAGGCAAGAAAAACAGACCCCCTGCTCAGGCTTTTTACACTCCATGCATGGGCCTTCGTAATGCCATTTTCGAATAACCTCAGCCATGATGGGAGTTTTCCAGGCTGTTATCAATGCTTCAGGATCATCCTTAATATTGCCCAAGATTATTGGATCTATGCCATGCTCTTCGTCAGCTGTACACCCTACACAGGGGTGAATATATCCTCGCCGGTCAACATAAAGATGGTGGCGGTAGCGATCACATGCTGTGCCGACATAGGTAGAACTGATGTCCCAGTGTCGATCGTACTTGGTTCGGTCAAGCTCCTGTAAGACCCTGAAGCCGCGTTCGGTCAGCTGGTCGGTCAGACGCTGGCGGCATTTCGTGCCACGACCACGTTCAAGAATTGTATCGCAATCAAAGATGATGTTGTTTGTCCGGGCAAAGTCGAGAAGCCCCTCCATTTCGTCAATATTTTCCCGCATTATGGAAGTGACGACACCAAGACGCGTTTCCTGATATTCTGGTGAGCCCGGCTCTCCAAAAGGCTTGTTAAAGCCTGTATCCATCAGCAGCTGTAATGCCGCTTCACGTTTCTCAAAAAAAGAATGGTCTACCGGCATGCCGACCAAGGCATTCTGGACCTCCTTTATGCCGCTGTTACGCTTAACCAGGAGTACAACGTCGAGAGGAGAGAGTTCCGAAGCCAACGCTTCATCGATCCAGTGCCCGGTAGTAAAAATCGTAATATGGAGCCCGTGTGAGTTTGCCGAGCGAATCAGAGACAACACCAGATCTCTATTACGCGGATGAAATGGCTCTCCGGCACCGGGGATTGCAACCTTGCCGCGAACAATCTCATCCGTTTGGGCATTCTCAGGAGGACAGCCAAATATTGAAATACGCTGTTCAGGAGTTGCCTTGTTCCAGGCCTGCACTTGGTCAGCAAGTGGTTTGAAAATAAAGTTTTCGTAAGGTTCGTACTGATATTTGTTGCCTTTTGATTGCGGAATTATAGCAATATTACCTTTTTCATTATCCAAACCAGTTGTTGCGCAAAAACAGTAAGGACAGCTCAGATCGCAGTTTCCCGGGATCTCGAACCAGACACTTTGCAAAATACCACGATCCGGCGTAGTACCCAGGCCATTCTGAACAATTTGCCTGGGGGGTTCATTCGTTACTTTCATCTACATTTTTCCTCCATGCTTCTTCCCATACCTTCTGGATTAGTAATCCCTTGATATTGTTTGACCAACCATTCTCTGGATGGCAAATCTGCGACGATAAGATCCAAAGCGATACGTCCCTCGTGGAGCATTACAATTCTATCTTCGGGAGTACTATCTGTTAGTACATGGTCTATATTGTGAGTCACTGACACCACAGCAAGACTCTTTTCAATTGCTATTTGTCTGGCCGTGCGTAACAGATGCGGTCCAGTACGTGGATCCATAGCAGCAAGAAACTCATCAAGCAAAAGCAATGGAGCTGAAGACAAAAGTGCTTCCACAAGCATCAGGCTTTGCCTCTCCCCACCTGAAAGAAACCTCACCTGAGTATTAAGACGCTTGTCTAGTCCCATATCAAGCCTGGTCATCGCCTCGGACAACTTCCTGCAGCGTTCCTGGTTGCGAGCAGGACCAAGGCCGGGAAAAAAAGTAGAGCATTGAACAAGCAACATGTTCTCTTCAATTGTCATAGAAGGAACAAGATTCGCTTTTGTATCCTGCTCAACAAAAAAAAGATTTCGTGCTCGTTTCGCAGCACTATGCGAAGTTACATCTTTTCCATCAAAAAAAACGGCTCCAGACGAAGGTTGCAGCTCACCCGACAGAATACGCAACAATGTGCTCTTCCCTGACCCATTCGGGCCTAACAAGCTGCACCACTTAGATTTATTAAAACTCAGAGAAATCTCCTCGAGCGCAATTCTAGGAGCATGCCCATCAGTATCAAAAGACTTCGAAATGCCTTTAAGTTCTATCATAGTGGGTCAGAGCCTATATTGCTTATTCCCCTATGGGTGAACAGGTAGCGTTTGGCTGCCAAGACAAAAATCAACAGTGCGCCAGTGGCCAACTTAAGATCCCAGGGATTCAAGCCCAAGCGGAGACCAATCGTTATCAATATTTGATAAAGAAACATCCCCAACAGTCCCGCGCCTATAAGTCTCTGAACATTTGTCGGGGGCATAACAGCTTCCCCTAACAATAATGCGGCCAAGCTCATGATAACAATGCCTGTTCCCATGCCGACATCCGCAAAGCCCTGCTGCTGGGCAACAAGTCCGCCAGCAAGCCCTGCAAGTGCATTTGCAAGTGATAGTGACACAAGCAAAAGAGCCTCCTCTGAATAACCCCGCCTGACGACAACCTTGGGATTTTCCCCTGCAGCACGAAGGAAGTGTCCCAATTCTGTTTTGAGGAGAAAGTAAAGGAATAAAGCTACGAACAATACTATTAGAACCCCACCTGCTACTCTTATCGAGCCAGCTGGAAGCAAATCAAAAAGTCCCGTCACGTTGCTTAGAGACATATTTGATCGACCCATCAACCGCAAATTCATAGTGTACAAGACAGTCATGGAGATGATACCTGCCAGCAAACGGTTCACGCCGATCCTCGTATGCAATAAAGCGGTGAATCCTCCGGCAACTGCTCCTCCCAGAACACCCATACACAATGACAACCCAGGCGAAACACCTTTCACCAAGGCTACCGCACCAATGGCGCCGCCCAGCGTGAAACTCCCGTCTATGGTCAGATCTGCAAAATTTGCGATTCTGAAGGCGATGACAACGGCGAGAACGGCCAACCCATAAACAGATGCCAGTTCAATACTTGGTAGAAATATTTTAAGCGCAGTCTCAATCATGTAACTTCTCTGGCAGAATCTCTTCAGTGCTGGGCTGCAGAGCGTAATACGTCTGGAATTACAACTCCTATCCTTGCCGCTTCCTCCTCATTGATAAAGAGTGGTGCATTATTGTCAAGTACAACGGGCATGGTGCCTGGGTCCTTGTGTTCTCTAAGTATCTCAAGAGCCATTTTTGCAGTGGCTCTGCCAAGATTATAATGATTGGGGGCGTAGCTCGCCAGCGACCCTCTTCTGACTAAATTATCTGTCCCACCAATAATCGGAATTTGATTTTCCCGCGCAACCTTGATAAGGGCATCAAAGCCACTTTGCAGTGTATTATCCGGTGCCACAAAAAAAACATCGCACCGCCCCACAAGGCTCTTCGCTGCTTGCAAAACCTCGGAGGAAGATGCTACTGGCACTTCGACAGCTATCAAACCCAAATTTTGTAAAGCAGGCAGGATATAACTCAGGGCAGCCTCAGTGTTCGCTTCGGATGGATTGACTATCAATCCAACCCTTTTGGCCTCTGGAACAATTTCCCTGATCAGGCTGACCTGTTTTTCAAATGGCCACCTATTGGAAGTGCCTGTTCTGTTCTTGCCCGGTCGTTCCAGAGAATCTGCTATTCCTGCCTTGACAGGATCCGTAATGGCAGCGAAAACCACAGGAATAGTTGTCGCCTCCCTACATGCGGACTGAGCAGAGGGTGTGGCTATGGGGATAATCACATTAACCTTGTCGTTGACAAACATTTTGTTGATCTGAACAGCAACAGAATGTTCTCCATTTGCGTTTTTTACCGTCACTCTGTGCCCATTAGCTTCAGTGATACCTTGATCAACTAATTCATCGATAATGCCCTTGGCCACCTCATCAGCAACGGGATGCTGAAGATATTGGTTGATTCCAATAGAAAATTTATCTGGCTTTCGGGATGAGTCACAGCCGCCTGCTCCCCCCAAAACACCAATAAACAAGGCAATAGTCACTACTGCCATGAAGCCCGAAAACCATGCCCGCTCGGTGTTTTTTGCGCGATATTTATGCAGCCTGTTCATTGTGTTTCCCTCCTGTCCATGTCCATTTACTTGCCTCATTGTTTTTCTCCGAAGATATGACAACATGATCATTTCACAACAATTCCCTGAGTGACCCAAAAAATACCCATGATTCTTGGGGCAATACAAAACAGTTAACCGTTCAATAAGCGAATGCAAAATGCTTGCCATATATTCTGTGAAAATTCCTTGAAAATAACAGCGCGCAAACTGAAGCTTTCCAGGTATGCCGTTTTTTGTAAAACACCTTATGAATACAGGCCTGAAAAGGAGCAGCAGTTTCACCTGTTTTTCGATCTTGTCAGGCTTGCAGCTCTAGTATTTAGCAATATCAAAAAGAGTTACGTTTATGCCATGCTACCCCAAGTAGCACTTATGCTACTTGGGGTAGCATGGCATGCAGCCCTTGTAGCAGGTGTCACACTGTTATGTTGATTTCTGCAACATATCCTCCAGCCTCTCTACCAATCCTTCAATATCCTTAGTCTCACACTCCCAGACCACCTGCACCTGCCAGTCCAGCTCCTCAAGCTCCCGGCGGGCCTTTCTGTCCCGCATCACATTCTGCCTGAACTTCTCCTGCCAGAAATCGACCCGACTCTTGGGATTATAAGCATAGCGGCAGCCTTCATGCCGGTGCCAGTAGCAGCCATGCACAAAGATCACGGTTTTGTATTTTGGCAAGACGATATCCGGGCTGCCAGGCAGGTCTCTACGGTGCAGCCGGAAGCGGTATTCCAGCCGATGCAGAAGCCTGCGGACGATCAACTCAGGCTTTGTATCACGGCTTCTGATCCGGGACATGTTCCAGGACCGCTTTTCCCTGGACAGAATATCCATACCACTATACCTCACCGGCCCGACGAAAGATATCCCTGACGATCACCGCAATCTTGCTGGCCAGCAACGGCGGCACCGCATTGCCCACCTGAATATACTGCTGAGTACGGCTGCCTTCAAGACCTAAAAGAAGTGTAGCTACTTTGTCCTCCAGCAAACCAATTTTCATCCAGTAAATCAAACGACCGTTTTCTTTACTCTTCAGGCGGATTTTGGAAATCCGCCTTTTTAAGGAAAAACAGAGTCAAGAAACCCAGTACAGAATCAAAGTCAAGAAATGGTTGTTTATAATGAGTTTGTTTACTTGAATGGCCATCGACGGTGACGGTGCCGACTCAGTTCGGCAATAATTGGTTTCATCAAAGGTGCCTGCCGGAATGTGGGGGTGAATGTTCGCCGAAAATTATAAAGTCGTACTTTTTTCCCCTTCATTCAATCGCTCGAACCTCGATTACTATAGGTATGGCTGGTGGCCCGACACTGTGTACCCGAGCCCCGCATTTTTCTAGATAATTGTGAACAAATTGTCGTTCAGCTACATGAATTGACATTCCTACAAGAAGACACTCCGGCAAAAGTCTATTCCTCCGACGAGCAATCTTTCAGGCCCATTCTCGGAACAGACTTTTGCCTCCGTTCACTTGGCGGTGTTATTGGGATCAAAATGATGACACAGCCTTATGAACAGACCAGCAAGGTATTAAACCCTGATTGAAAAGCTTATCCAAGCCCAGAAACATCAAGGCCCGGGACTTGCCCGAGGCGGGCGGGGTTTTAAAAGATACTGGGCTTCCCTGGCTTCAAAGGCGCGGGCCTACATTTTCCGCATCCCCATGGTATTGGTGGAGATGGAGCGACCAGTCTGGTCGTAGGTTACATTGACTAAATCAGGCATATTTTTATATCTCGAAAGCTAATCAAAAAAAACCGCCACATGATTTACTCGTTACAACTGCTTGTTTTGGCGTATTTTTTTGTTTTTGGCATGTGTGCGGACGGCTAAAATACGGCTAGAATACGGCTAAATTAATACTCAACAAGACGCCATTCGCGGTTTCTATTCTCTATCTTTCCGGCTTTTCTTAATTTTTGCAGTAAATTCCTTAGCTTATCTTTCTTCTGGGTCTCACTTAAGACACCAGGCAGTTTATCAAGGAGTATCTTTTCAAAATCAGCTTTTTTGCCTGAACCAAAATCGCCTAAATAGTTCAGAATCATTTCCTGACAGAACTCGTCATCAACACCTTTCCGCCTTGAGTAATCAACCTGCTGATCGGTTTGCTCTGCAACTTCTGCCGAAATATGAAAATTAGGTTTCCGCCCTTCAATTAATTTTTTGCGCTTAAGCCTTCTGGTTTCAGCGTCAGTTAAAGATTTTTTCTTTTGAACTTTATCCAGCAGCATAATCTCAATCAAACTCAGACTGGGCATTGCCGCAAGCTTTCGTGCATAATTAATATCCAGTACCTTGCCGGTAACCACAACCTTTACCTGGTTATCGTTGAAGCTGTATTCTGGCAGGGGAAAGAATTTTCTGCGCTGGATGTTGAACATCCGCTTGATACCGCTGCCGATTGTATCAATCATCTTGAGGTTCACCATGGCCTCGGCCAGAAAGGGGTTACGGTAGAGTGGCTCCGGCGCATCCGCCTCAATGACGTTTTCAATGGTCTGTGGGATAAAGGAGCCAAGATTGGTAAAGATGAGCTGGCTATCCTCCCGTTCTACAACATTGATCTTGCCGCTCAGGGAATAATCCTGGTGGGCAATACAGTTATTGAGGGCCTCCCTGATAATGTAGGGGTGGTAGCTGTCAACCTCCTGCGGGAATAATGATCCTTGGGCCAGGTAGCGATAGGTGAGATTCCTGATTTTAGCGCATACCTCTTCAGCACTGAGCAGCAAAGGGCAGCTGAAATGAGCATAATCCTTTTCAATATTATCCCGGTCTTTGAGAATCCAGCTGATTCTGGCCAGACCGGGCTGTAGGAAATGTTCTGATTCAGCCTTGCCCAGCAGCAAGATGGCTGTGCGGGTGATTTTGCCCCTGATGCAGAGCTTTGCCTTGTTCAGAAAGGTGGGGTCATCCCACTCCTGTACCTCTTCTGTAAGTTTGGGGTTCTTTTCAGTAAAGAGTTCTCTGGCCTTTCTGATGGCGGCGGGGGAGAGGTCGGCAATGGTGGCCTCTTCACAGATCATTTTACTCCAGTCTGCGTCTTTGCCTTGGCTGCGGATACGCTCGATCTCCACCATGTTCAGTGCGCCTAATGACTCCCCATCCCGACCATAATAATGGCCTTCCCAAGCTACCGGCATTCCAGGAGGGGCTGCTGGAATTTGAAAAAGGATGACCCTGCCCTGATCGGTTTCTACCTCGTGGATTTCTTTGAAGGTGATCCGGTTGGTGGTCTTGTCGGCAATTTCCCTTTTCAGGCTATGGAGGTCTGCTGGATTATTCCGGAAGCGTGTGTTCACAATGGATTTATCCTTGTCACGAACACCAAAGACAAGCCACCCCTCATCTTTGCCCTTTAAGTTGGCCTCGTTGGACAGGGCGCTGAAGTATTGGCCAATTTTTTTAAAAGGGTAGCTCTTTTTTGCCTCTTTAAATTCCAGCACCTCTGTCTCGTAGTCATGGGTGAGCAGACGCCTGAGGGTTGTTTTGATATCAATCATGCCGTGCCTTCTGCCGCGACCATCTCTTCATGGAGTGTGAACAGGTCTCCAATTAGCATTTTCTGTAACCTCTTAATTGTGCCAAAAATATTATAGTGATGTATATTATAACACTTTGATTTTGTCATCTGATTTGGCGCGCATAATTCTGTTTTCGGCAGTATTTTTAAGGCCTGATTTAATGTGTGCCTGAAACGAAGGTTTTTGGCGCGGGTATAAGCCTTGCAAGTGGAGTGGGTAGAAATTCAAACGGAGGAATATTGAAAAGAAAAATAATTTCTGGAGAGCAAATAATACAGGGAGAAGATCCGTCTTTTTTTCGGGCTCATCTTGATTCCCTGCACAAGCTTATGCTTGAAATTCGCGCAGGACTGATACCACCATGTTTTGCGATTCTTGGCGGTGGGGATCATGTTCTTACCCTGAAGCATCTTGCCCAGAATATGGTCGCAGGAGAAAAAACAGTCTTCTGTTTTGATATTTCTGCTTCTAAAGGTAACCCGTGGAACCGGCTATTACCCACGGTAACGGATCTGGAAATTCCTCTGGGGGGGCCAGGTTTATATTCTTTTCGGCATTTCAGATCTGGACGGCGATGGACTGGCTGACTTTTATCAGAAATGTGTAAAAAGAGAAGTCACCCTTGTTTTGATGGCCCAAGATCAAAAAGCCATTGACCAAACCGATTTCACCTTGCCGAAAAATGCGTCGATTTTTTCTTTTGATGATGAGAGAAATTTGATTAAATTGAGTAGCATTGAAGGACAGGCTGTTTCCCATATCCGCCCGAGCATTGGTCCCAGTGTGTCTACATAGTTGTATGACAGATTGGTTGTTATCGGTTAAATAGTATTTGTCGGTCTCGCAGCTAAGCGAAGACTTCGAAAAGCCGCGAGACGGACGTGTGTCACGCCGTAACTAGTTGAAATTACTTGATGGCTTTTGAAACCTTGTACCTTTTTACGAACTCATCAGTATTTGGCAAAAAAATCTTTCAATAAATAGGAACCTACACCATGAACAAATCAGAACTCGCCACAACAATCGCTGATTCAGCAGACATCAGCAAGGCAGCAGCAGAAAAAGCACTCAACGGTATGTTGAATGGCATTTCCGGGGCACTGGCCAAAGGTGACAGTGTTACCCTTGTTGGCCTTTTCAGTTACCAAGAGAGCAGCCCGAACCGGTCGTAATCCTCAAACCGGGAAAGCGATTAAAATTGCTGCTAAGAATGTTGCCAAGTTTAAGGCTGGGAAAAATCTGGTTAAAGCTGTGAAATAAGGATCAGCTGTTACTTAATGCCACAGGGTATTACGGGGAGGCTGGAACGTTAAATGGAGGATGGGTCTAACTGAGACAATTATAAAATTAAATATTTTTGCGTAACTGCAGAATCGTTTCACTCAAAAATCGCCAATTTTTTATCCAGGAAACGAAGCTGACGGGAACGCGCCCTTATTTGGGCGTGGCTTCTGTTTGTGTTCCTGGATGGGTGTTTGGCGATGCCTTGAGTGGGCATGACATTAGTCGCGTCCATTTTTTTTGCTTAAAATTCAGGGAAAACAAACAACAAAGGGGATTAATTATGAAAGTATTGTTTTTAGGTGTCTTGATCGTTTTACCTTTGGCTGGTTGCTCTTCAAGTAGTGACCTTTTCGGCAATGATTCACAAGGAGATCCCAGTCTGGAAATTACTTCTTTTTCTGTTACGGGCACTTCCGGGGCAACAGAAAATGTGCCCGTAATTAATCCTGCTGAGAACGATGGGAGTTTCCAAATAAGCTGGACCACAGAATCGTCAGATACCATAGTGTACTCTGCTCATGTCTATCTTGACGATGATCCTGATTACGAGGATAACACAGATCTTCATCTTGATAGTATCGCATACGTCGGCTACATGCCAAATGCAGATTCAAGTTCTGAATCAATTACCTGTAATTACAGCAATGATCAGAGAATTATTTGTCAGGACGGCCCAGATGCAGATGACAATTCGGATACAAATATTGAAGATTCTATAGATACAGTGCCACAAAATCTCTATTTTATTTTACGAGTTTGCAGCATGCACAACACGGACAACCTGCCGGAAACGTCATACTGCAAAACAAGCTCACTTGAGATTCAATTTCAATAAAGGCCAATGAAAACATAGCGGCGATTTGATCTGTAGGACTTCCGTTTTCAAAATGGCACTGGAAATAGCCCAAGCCGTTATTGAATTTGGAAGTCCTTAACTGAGGACGCTTGAAAAAATTATTTCTGGAGCAAAGGTAATCCAAGGAGGGTCATCCAGTCTTTTCCGGCGTTAGCGGGTTAGGGAGAGAAAAAACATCAAATTTTTTTGGTCACCCCCCGCTATGCCCAACTCGTAAACTCGTTTTGCATAGCGGGGGGAGTAAGAGAGACCCGGAATTCACGCACATTTCATTGCGCACGTTGCAACTATATGTAATGTTTGGTAAAATCATTTCATTATTCTGGCTCAAATTTTTATTTGAGATATCCCTTCGGGGCGTACCGCCGGTCAGACGAGGCCAGCGAAGAAGACGGCGATGTGGGTGTTCATTAGTAACGTGATTAGCTGTCCAGCAGCTTCCCTGCAAAATCGCACCGCAAGCAAACCAAGCATGGCCGAGTGCCAATAAGTCTCGCGGTTTGCACACCTAAGCAACAGCTTTGGGGTGTAACTCCTGTTATTCCCTTGAACGAGAGTTCAAAAAACAAAGCCAGAGTTGCGTCCAGCAAAACCACAATGTTGTATATCGCTTTTTAGGAGCATGTTTTTGTGTTCCCCCGTCAGATTTACAACATATTCCCAACCACAAAGAGTATCTGTCTCTTTTGCGAAAAAAAACAGCGGCTTGCAAACAGGCCGTTAGCTTTTTGGTATGTTTGTCGGTGCAAACCAGCAACCGTAATGCTGTTTGTATAGAACAGAAACGGCGCGATCAGTCCAGCCGCACCCCGAGATATATTGTCGGAGTGGAATGCGGGCGAACGGCCTCTGGGTCGCAGACATTATTCAATAGAATGTCTGGCTTTCTTACAAAAAAAATGAAAAATGTAACCGTTTTTTCTTTCCTTAAACCATTACGATCTAAAGGAGCAAGATATGTGTGAGAAATCTTCTTTTAACGCTGTAGCAGAAGCCTCTCAAATGAAAAAACTTAGTTCGGTAATTCGAAAACGTTGTTATTTTCGCCGTCGTAGTCGCTTAGATCGTTTTTCTGACGAATTGATGGGGCTCAAAGCGGAAGGGCTTTCTGTAGCGGAGTTGCATCGATGGCTCCGGAAAAAACGTATCAAAATTGCCTATTCAACTGTTTTGCGATGGGTTCAGAAAAATGGCTAAATTTTCTTCCCCACAACGTCAGGCCGCCAAGGTGATGAGAAGAATAAACGACTCAACCCATCTTTCAATAGGGACTGCTCGCAATTATGAGCAGTGTCTCGTTCGTGTAGCTGAGTATGTTCAGGCTGAGCGTTTGCCTGGCGGTTTGATTGACCTGACAAGGGAACTGGCTATCCAGTATTTGGAACAGCGTGGGCAAGGTGTTGGTCAGAAAACGTTGGACATGGAAAGGCAGTCGATACAGTCTATGTTGCGATTTGCATCTGCAGAGATTCAACCTGGAGAGCGATTGCCTGTTGTAAAATCGGAAATTTCTCAAGTTCTAAAATCTCGTGCGTACACTTCAGCGCAGGTTAAATTGATCGCTCATGCTCAAACTGAAAAATATGGACTGGCAACTGCTATCGCCCATAACGCCGGCCTTCGTGCCCATGAGCTAATAACCTTACAGCCTGCTGGCGAACGTAGTGCAGACCCCAGGCCAGCCCTTGCTAGCAAATTTGCCGGGCGAGAGGGCATTCGGTACACTGTGACCGGTAAGGGAGGTCTAACTCGCGAAGTAATGATTGGCCATCGTCTAGCTGCGCTTCTTGAGGTTCGGCGTCTTACAGAGCCACTAAAAATAGTGGACAGGGGCATCTTTTACCAACAACACTATGGCCTCGGCGGCGGAAAAAAATGGAGCAATTCGTTTTCTGCGGCTTCTATCAGGGCATTAGGTTGGTCTAATGGTGGCCACGGAGTGCGTCATTCATATGCCCAGTCAAGGATGGCCGAACTGCAAAAACAAGGCCTTGCCAGAGAAAGGTCGTTGGAAACAGTTAGTCAGGAAATGGGGCATTTTAGACCGGAAATTACAGAGACTTATCTGCGGTAATGTGAATGTTTTAAGGGCATTTATGATCAAAACAGTCTGAAATAATGACTGGTAAAATATATAACACCCCCAATCCTCTTAAGGGGGTGTTATATATTTCTTTACGCAATCAATTTATTTTTCTGCTCTGGATATTTTCTCCCCCTTCCAAATTTTTGATAATTGGGCTAGGTCGATGCTCCCGTCCTCTGCCAACAATCCCTGCTCCTGAAGTTTTTTTTCTGTCCTCTTGCGTCGTTTTTCTGCCGGATTTTCCTTTGTCAACCAGAATAATCCAACAACCGCCCATATTAGAAGAATAGCTATGACGATATACAAATAATAATCCAGCAATCGATCGATAATTTCCATTTGTTTAATCTCCTTCATCTTGAGTTTGCTTGCTAATTTCACTGCTGAGCTGTTCGTATGCATGTATCTTGGCTGTTGCCGTTACAGCTACGGACGAAGCAATGCCAACGGGAAGTTTGGCCTCCGATATGGAGCAATACTTTTCCCGCTGCTCCTCGGATAGCGAGGACCACAATTCATCTCTTGCAGCTTTTTCGGTTTTCTCCTTTTTTTCCCGACTAGCCTGTGCAGCCTCGGCTTCCTTTTTACGCTGCTTGGCGACCACGGCCAGAGATGCTCTGTTTGTCCACGGCACAAACCAATCCGGTATCACAAGATCACTGCAAAGGGACTGTAGATAGCCGGCAGGGTTATCTATTTCCTTGTTGTTTCGTCGCCAGGTCTCGGCCGCTAAATCAGCAGCCTGAAGCAGTTTTTTCCTGCCATGCCGTTTTTCTAAGCCTTGCAGTTCCTTGTCGGAAACTGTGAGCAGAGGGGTCCCGTCTAAAAATAAACGTAATTGTTCATGTGTTGTTGTCTCCTCTGCTCTGTTTTCCTCTGCTCTGTTCTCCGGCGTGACGTCGCGTGACATAGTAACGTGATCATAACGTGATACCTTGTCTACCTCTTGAAGCTTGAGCATTTTTTCTTTCATTTTTTTCCTGTAGCGCCGCTGTCTAAGGCGGGCTTTTTCTCGTTGTGCCTCAAATTTATCTTCACTCTGATATTTTCCCCAATTTTTTATAAAAATGATGTCATCTTGTCTGTCAATCATGTTCAGGTTGATGAATGTGGAGAGTCCGAGTTTGATCGTGGGCAGAGGGATGTCCATGATCATGGACAGAGTCTCAGTAGTGTATGGCAGGCTATCAGAAATCATCAGATATCCGCCCTTGTTGCATTTTCCAGCCTCGTTGAGGAGCAGCAACCAGAGCAGTACCAATGTATTTCCTTCTGGCATTTTCCTGACCATTTTTATCTTTCTGTGGTCCAGAATATTGCACATTATTTTGATCCAGTCCATCGCGGTCACCTATTGTTGGTTGTCAGTGGTTTCACGAATGAGCTGCCTGATGTCTTCTACCCTCCAAACGGTTATTCGGGGCCCAATTTTTATTGGCCTTGGGAAAAGTCCACTACGGACACCGGCCCACCAGGTCGAACGCGCCACTGGGATGAGTGGCGGGATGGGCGGGACGGCATTTGGTGCTCCAATAATTTGTGATAACCTTAAAAATCCTGTTTCTGGTAAGCTGGTGGGTTGGGTTGGGCTGCTCATGATTGTCCTCACGATTATATTGATAAATGTTTTTTGTGACAGTGCTCGCTCATCCATTAATCAATCTGAAGTCGCCAATTTTTCTTCTAATTTTTTAAGCTCTAGCTCGGCAATCTCAATTTGGCTTAATAGCCAGGGCTCAAAATCCTCGGAAAAATCAATATCAGCGTGAAGATTTTTAGCGTGTTCCTTGACCGCTAGATATTGCATATGTAAATCTCGATTAACCGTGATTTGGATGCGGCATCGTCTTTGGGTTTTTTGTTTGATTGTTGGCATAGCAGAGGTTCTCCTTTTGGTTTTTTACGTGGAGATTCCGCGCAGACGTGCGACTACGTAGTCGAGTCTGAGTGACGATTGGCGAGGTGTAGATTAGTGTTGGTGAAAAAGGGTCTAGGCTGTGCGACGCTATAATGCCGCAAGTGGGTGAGAACGTACACCAGACGATTCTTTTCTGTCCGCTGGTATGTTTTTGTGGTGTTCTCTGGATACAATTGTCCCTTCGCCGCGAAAAACGTATACTGCATAGTGTTATGCTAGCAGTACAGGTCGCAACGGAGGCCGTGTATCCGGGAGACTTGATACCTGATGCGTTGCCACAACGAAAAAGGTCTAGGTTGGCTCACTACTACTACTACTACTACATCCCACTATGGGAGGGTGACAAGAGCTCTATTGGAGGGCGTCCGTTCTTGCAGGGTCACGTTTTATGTTTATGGTCGGACGCTCGGCTATGTGCCTGTAGATAAGGCAGGCAGGTGACCAGCTATGTGTGCCTCCTTGCCGTTTTGTAATGGCGGCTGGAGGAAGGGGGACCCGGCGCTTGGAGTGTATCCGCAGCGGGTCGGTTTTTCTCGTTGTATTATAGCAACAATGAAACTTTCCCCCGTGGAAAGCCAGGGGTATCTTGGCGAAAGTATATTGCTCATGCTAACGCTGCAAGCAGCGAGGGCGTTTACCCTAATAATACAACGAATTTTATTTATGACAAATGCGCCTCATGCCCGAGGTATTTGTCCGGCTTGTTCAACATCAGGAAGGTGGGCATGGTCTGTCCCGATTGAACGTTAATTTTGTCTCTTTTTGGCCTTTGACCCCGCCATTATCGTACGGAATCACATTATGTAGGATTATATTACACTCTCTTGGTCGATATAGTCAAGCGGTAAATATTTTTTATGCAAAAATATCAACCAGTTATGGCTGCCATGCTGCCGGCAGCATGCCGGCCTTTTACCTCCAATCTGGTGGTAAAAGGTCTTTGTGCTGTCTTGTTTCAGTTCGCGACCCTTATGGGGATAATTTTATTTTCCTCCTCATTTGCCAGTTGGTCCAGATAATCCGCCCAGGCCTGCATCATTTCCCGGCGCTCAGGGAGGTATTCAGCATAATTATAGGAGGCACGGACGCTGTTACGTTCGACATGGGCAAGCTGACGTTCAATAGCGTCCCCGTTCCAGCCCTGTTCGTTAAGAAGGGTGCTGGCCATGCTTCTGAATCCGTGGCCGCTCATCTCTTCCTTGGTGTACCCCATGCGTCTCAATGCGGCGAGAACAGCGTTGTCGCTCATGGGCCTCTTGTTGGTCCGAGGACTTGGGAAGACATAGCGGTCATGGCCGGTCAAAGGATTGATTTCCTGCAGGACAGTGCTTGCTTGTCGTGACAGAGGAACGATATGCGGAGCTTTAGTCTTCATCTTTTCTGCAGGAATCCGCCATTCCGCAGTCTCAAGGTTGATCTCTCGCCATTCCGCCTTTCGTAACTCGCCGGGCCGCACAAAGACTAGCGGGGCAAGGCGCAGAGCACACCGTGTAACAATACTGCCACGGTAATCAGCAATGGCCCGGAGCAACCCGCCAATTTCCTTCGGGTCAGTAATGGTGGCCATGTGCTTGCTGTTGGCTGGGGGAAGGGCGCCGCGCAGATCGCCGGTGGGATCACGCTCAGCTCGGCCAGTGGCCACGGCATAGCGAAAAACCTGCCCACAGATCTGCTTTGTTCGGTGGGCAGTTTCAAGAATGCTTTTTGCCTCAATTCTTCTGAGGACGGTCAAAAGTTCCGGTGCGGTAACAGCCTTGATTGGTTTCGAGCCAATCCAAGGAAAAACATAAAGTTCAAGGCGCCGGATTATTTTATTAGCATGGCTTGGTGCCCAGGAGGGAGAAAACTTGATATGCCACTCACGGGCAACAATTTCAAAAGTTTCCGTTTCCTGGGTGGCAGCAGTCTTCTGTGCCTTCTTGGTGGCACTGGGGTCAATCCCGTTGCCCAACAGGGTTCTTGCCTGTTCACGCCTTTGCCTGGCTTCGTTAATGGAGATATCAGGGTATTGGCCGAAGGCCACCTTTCTTTCCTTCCCCTCAAAACGATACTTGAAATTCCAGAGTTTTCCTCCGGAAGGAGTGACGAGGAGAAAAAGGCCCCCACCGTCATACAGTTTTTTGGGCTTTTTTGTCGGTTTGACGGTTCTGACTTTGGCGTCTGAGAGCGGCGCAATCCGTTTAGGCATGGAGCTTTCCTCCGTTTTGGGGGCTTCCATTTTGCTTTGGGGGCTTTTTCCCTTGAAAAAGGCCCCCAAAACTTTCGGATTTCATTATATCCTGCTGAACCTTGTCGGACAATAAAAAAAGAAAAGGCCCGGTATTCCGGGCCTTTTGAGACAGTATCAGACGATACTGGACTATGTAATGGTGGCGATGCAGGGACTTGAACCCCGGACACTGCGGATATGAGCCGCATGCTCTAACCAGCTGAGCTACATCGCCAATGATTGTCGGTCTCAAAAAAACGAGACGGACGTGGTTTCTACTGTAACCACCTGAAACTATTAGGCAGCATTTGAAACTTCTTCTTATTTCAACGAATTCATCAAGATTGAAGAAGACTTATATGGTAAATTTTCCAGGAGTTGTCAATATAAAAGTAAACAACAGCCCAATACCGACCCTGAAAGATTAAAAAAAGATGTAGATTAACTTACATACAGGGGGATATAGGCATTTGCATTGAAAACATAATATCCCAAAATGAAACAGAGCCTCGTCCACAATGGAGAGGCTCTGTTTTTATTGTTCTATAGGGATCAGAGAACGAGACGGTTTACATCATGCCGCCCATGCCGCCCATGCCACCCATGCCGGCTGGAGGCATAGCAGGCCCACCCTTGTCATCATCAGGTTGCTCTGCCACCATGCATTCAGTGGTCAGCAGCAGTCCTGCAACACTGGCAGCATTTTGAAGCGCAAAGCGGGTTACTTTGGCCGGATCAATTACACCGGCAGCTATGAGGTCTTCATACTGTTCAGTAGCAGCGTTGAAGCCTTTGGGCCCTTTCTGGGCTTTGACATGCTCCACAATTACTGAACCTTCACGGCCGGCATTGTTGGCAATTTGTCGTACAGGCTCTTCAAGGGCACGCATAACAATTTGCTGGCCCAATTTTTGTCCACCTGTCAATTTGAGGGTTTTCAGAGCCTTGATGCAACGCAGGTAAGCAACACCGCCGCCAGGTACGATTCCTTCTTCTACAGCAGCACGGGTTGCATTTAATGCATCTTCTACCCGAGCTTTCTTTTCTTTCATCTCGATCTCAGTGGCCGCGCCTACATTGATTACCGCTACACCACCAATCAATTTTGCAAGTCGCTCCTGAAGTTTCTCCCTATCGTAATCAGAGGAGCTCTCATCGATCTGGGCACGAATCTGTTTTACTCGACCTTCCAGGTTAGATTTATCACCGGCACCGTCAACAATCGTTGTGTTGTCCTTGTCGATGACGATGCGCTTGGCAGAACCAAGATCATTCACAGTGATATTTTCAAGTTTGATACCAAGGTCTTCGGTAATAACCTGGCCGCCGGTTAAAATGGCAATGTCTTCAAGCATGGCTTTTCGGCGGTCTCCGAAACCAGGAGCCTTTACAGCCGATACATTCAAGGTGCCGCGCAGTTTGTTGACAACCAATGTGGCCAAAGCCTCACCGTCAACGTCTTCTGCAATGATGCATAGGGGCTTGCCCATTTTGGCAATCTGCTCAAGAATAGGGAGCAGGTCTTTCATGTTGCTGATTTTTTTCTCGTTGATCAGGATGAAAGGTTCTTCCATGTTTACTTCCATTTTCTCAGGATCAGTCACAAAATAAGGAGAAAGGTAGCCGCGGTCAAACTGCATGCCTTCCACAACGTCCAGGGAAGTCTCCATTGCTTTGGCTTCTTCAACTGTGATTACGCCTTCTTTGCCGACTTTATTCATAGCCTCGGCAATGATGTTACCAATAGTGGCATCGTTGTTTGCTGAAATAGTACCAACCTGAGCAATTTCTTTCTGCTCTTTGGTAGGATTGGCAATGTTTTTGAGTTCATTAACCACGGCATCAACACTTTTATCAATACCCCGTTTAATTTCCATGGGATTGTTGCCTGCGGCTACGAGTTTTGAGCCTTCGGTGAAAATTCCCTGGGCAAGAATGGTGGCAGTGGTAGTACCGTCACCAGCCACATCACTGGTTTTGGAGGCAACCTCTTTGACCATCTGGGCGCCCATATTCTCAAATTTGTCTTCCAGCTCGATTTCCTTGGCAACGCTGACACCATCTTTGGTAATGGTTGGGGCGCCAAAGGATTTTTCCAGGAGTACGTTGCGGCCTTTAGGGCCGAGGGTCACTTTAACAGCGTTTGCCAGGGTGTTAACTCCATTGAGAATGGATTCCCGGGCTTTGCCGCCATATTTAATTTCTTTTGCTGCCATAATTATTTCTCCTTAGGTCCTCAGGCTTGATTTGCATGAGGGAATTTTCAACTTTTAGGTTTATTCACTCTTATTCGATAACGCCGAGGATGTCGTCTTCGCGCATTATAAGGTAGTCCTCACCTTCGACCTTAACATCGGTGCCGCCATATTTACTGAAGAGAACTTGATCGCCGGCTTTAATTTCCAGAGCAACTCGTTCGCCTCTATCGTTCAATTTTCCGTTACCAACAGCAACAACCTTACCTTCTGCAGGTTTTTCTTTGGCACTGTCAGGAATGATGATACCGCCTTTGGTGGTTTCCTCTTCCGCGAGCCGTTGGACCAGAATTCGATCATTCAATGGTCTGATTTTCATGAACTTCCTCCATAGTTTTTTGGGGTATATAAAAGAATGATATTTGGTGGAACCATCAAGTATCAGGGGTTCCGTGTTAGGCCTTAAAAAAAATGCTTTAAAATCAATAAGAAACAACTGTTTTGTTCAGATGGGCAACAATATAGGTACGCCAATTTTAAAAATCAAGGGACTGTTTAAAAAAAATGAATCAGTCAGGTAGATATAAGGAGGCGAGGATTATAAACTAGTCATCCAATGGTGTGGGTCGGGCTTGTGACCATACTGAATACCTTGCAATTCATCGAATAGTTTCTGCGCCAGAGGACCTGTTTTGCCTCCGTTGATTTCACATAATTGCTCTTGATAATAGAGGGAGCCTACAGGTGATATGACGGCAGCTGTCCCAGTACCAAAAATCTCCTTGAGCTTTCCTTCATTGTTGGCAGCAAAGACTTCATCGATAGTAATGGGTCGTTCTATAACTTTATGCCCCCATCCCTCAGCAAGCTTTAGCACTGAATCTCTGGTGATGCCTGGTAATATACTACCCGACAATGGCGGAGTAATGATTTCGTCGTCAATTATGAAAAAAATGTTCATGGTGCCGACTTCTTCAATGTATTTTCGCTCAACGGCGTCGAGCCAGAGGACCTGGGTGTATCCTTTTTCCTGGGCTTCAACGGCTGCCATGATGCTGGCAGCATAGTTTCCTGCTGTTTTGGCACTTCCTACTCCACCTGGAACAGCGCGAACGTATTTATCGGTAACGAAAATTGATACAGGATTAAAACCTTCAGGGTAGTAGGCGCCAACTGGACTCAAAATAATATAAAAAAGGTATTTTTTTGCCGGTCTTACACCTAGTCCAGCCTCAGTGGCAATCATTGTTGGGCGTATATATAATGTCGCACCATCTGCCCTGGGAATCCATTCTTGATCAATCTGTAAAAGTTTTTTCAAGCCATTGAGGACTTCCTCTTCCGGGAAAAGAGGCATGCACATACGGGCAGCTGAAAGATTCATGCGGCGCAGATTGTCCATGGGGCGAAAGAGGAAAATGTCATCATCCTTTCCTCGATAAGCTTTGAGGCCTTCAAAAATAGCCTGGCCATAGTGTAGTACCATAGCCGCCGGGTCAAGAGAAAAGTCATCATATTTAGAAATCGCAGCATTATGCCATCCCCTGTCTTCGTCAAATTCCATGACAAACATGTGATCGGTAAGGTAGACACCAAATCCTAAACTGTTTTCATCGGGTTTATTTTTTAGGTCTTCTGAGGCTGCTTGTTTTATATCGATATCCATTATCAACTCCAATCTCGCATTTCGGCCGCTTTGGGAATTTTTTCTATGTTGTATTTGTTGGTAATTGGCCACATCATGTTGAAAGAACGTAAATTAAAAAACCTGCCCACTATAGCTGAAAGGCCGGGGCAATAAAACAACTAATTTTTCATTTTGCAAGCATTGATCACCTGAGGATCCGCAAAATCTTCGCAAGTGCCACTTTGTTATTTCAAATTGTCATGGTTGGGTGTGAAATCTTTCTGTAATAAATACTCGGCAATCATAGATGTGGAAACAATTGAAGCAATGCTGCTTGTAAACTGGTATGGTAAAATATTGTTTTTCTCTATTCTGAATGCTAATGGAGTTGGCTGGAAGACGCAGGAACTGTCATGCATAGAGAACATCCTTCCCCAATTGTGTTTCGGTATTTTATCGTCCTTTTCTTAATATCTATTCTGTTAGTTGGCCGCTTACTTTGGCCTTTCCTGGCCATTATTGTCCTTTCATTTTTATTGGCCGGTATTTTTCAACCAATTTTTGATTTTCTGGCTCACAGGTTGCCTAAATCCTTTGCCTCCTTTTGTACATGTCTCATCATTATATTCTTGGTTTTTGTACCCCTTGTTTTTTTTGCAGGAGCGGTTTCAAAAGAAGCCTTTGAAATGATCCAGTACGCTAAACCCGGCAATATAAATGTGAAATTGCAGGAATTACTTCAGGAAAGCGCCATTTTGATAAGGCTCCAGGAGATCATCGCTGATTTTGGCTATGAGCTTCAACCAGAAGCAGTCGGTGAGGGGCTTGCGAGTGTTGCAAAGGAGGTTGGTCGGTATCTTTTTAATCAGGCAAGTGGCTGGGCAGCCAATGTGATGAATTTTGTTTTTGATTTTTTCATGATGATTTTGGTTATCTTTTTTCTGCTCATGGATAAAGATGTCTTGGTAGATTATGTAGTGCGACTTTCTCCACTCCCTGATGAACAAGAACACCAACTCATTCGAAAATTTAATGATATCGCCGGTGCTGTTCTGGTTGGTAATGGTGTATGTGGTTTAATCCAGGGAGTATTTGGTGGCCTTGCGTTGGTCTTTTTTGGTTTCGGGTCACCAATTCTCTGGGGAGGGCTTATGGTCATTTTGGCTTTTCTGCCCATTTTTGGCATTGGCCTGGTACTTGTCCCTGCTGCATTTATGCTTCTATTACAGGGAAAAATCGGCAGTGGCATTATGCTCTTTATTTTTTATATATTCCTTTCTTTTTCCATAGAATATTTAGTTAAACCAAAGATGGTTGGAGAACGGGTTGAAATGCATACCTTGCTTGTTTTTCTCTCAATTATTGGTGGATTAAGTGTTTTTGGTTTCCTTGGTATCATTTATGGACCCTTGATTATCACCGGCTTTTTAACTCTGGCTGATATTTATCTGAAAAATTATGATTCGCTGGTAACAACCCAACAGGATTGTCGATGAGAATAAGTGAAATGAAAAGCAAATTCACAATCAGTGAAGAAAACAATCTTTGATAATTTGTTGGAATTAAAGAGAATAATTCGATGGTCGGGGCGGCAGGATTCGAACCTGCGACCTCCTGCTCCCAAGGCAGGCGCGCTAACCAGGCTGCGCTACGCCCCGACTAAAATTGGTAGGCGGCCATACTGATAGCAGCAAGGAAGCTTTGCGTCAAGGAAAAAGATGAAGATTCTGTTAAGTAAAAGTGTTGACGAGTCAAAATTGACTTGCTATATTGGCGCTCCTTGTGAGTTGCGTTCCCCGATAGCTCAGTTGGTAGAGCAGGTGGCTGTTAACCACCTTGTCGCAAGTTCGAGTCTTGCTCGGGGAGCCAGTTTTTTTCATCTTTAAGATGTTTACATATTTTGATAAGGCCTGAAGGAGTAATCCTTCAGGCCTTTTTCGTTTGAGCCTAATACAAGTATCAAAAAAGAAAATCTACCGGACCCTCCTTTCCA
Source organism: uncultured Desulfobulbia bacterium (assembly GCA_964443295.1). Taxonomy (GTDB): domain Bacteria; phylum Desulfobacterota; class Desulfobulbia; order Desulfobulbales; family CG2-30-60-27; genus CAYUCH01. The sequence goes on from CAYUCH010000008.1 coordinate 26,120, forward strand.
CTTTCAATTATTAATGGTAATGCTTACTGTTAGCATAGTAAGGTTAAAAGTTCATTAGACGGGGGAATGCATATGGGTGCTCGCGCCATTAAAAGAAAATATAGAGAGAAAATGAAGTCTCTTAATCTTGATGCTTTGTTGATAGAACTACAAACCGTGGACGCTCAGGATTTAATTCATCCTCTGTTCTCGGCCATATCAAGTACAGATCAACGTGAAAAGATGCATGGCATCAAGGCTTTTGGTCAAACCATGCATAGGCTTGCTGAACAGGACATGGAAGCGGCTCGTGTCGTAATGCGACGTTTTATGTGGATGCTCAATGATGAATCAGGTGGTATTGGCTGGGGGGTACCCGAAGCATTTGGTGAGACGCTTGCCTGCCACAAAGGATTAGCTGAAGAGTATACCCATATCCTAGTCGCTTTTATGCGAGAGGATGGTTTTTACCTGGAACTTGAATCTCTCCAGCAAGGTTTGATGTGGGGGGTAAGCCGGCTTGCGGAGGTTGAACCAAAGCTCCTGCTGAGTAAAAAAGCTGACCACTATCTAAAAGTATATCTGCAATCAACAGACTCTGTGGTCCGCCGTTTAGCTGAAGAGGCTTTAGTAAAATTAGGAAATACTTTTCATGCCTGAACGACAACAGGAAGCATCATGGTATTCCATGTGCTTCCTGCTGTTTGATATATCGGAAGTTTAATATTTATTCTAAATATAATTAAATCACAGAACAGTCCGGACACACTTCTGCCTGAAAAGTCTCAAAGCCTATTCTATTGATAAACCTGCCCATTCGTTCGGCTTTTTTTGCGTGCTTTTTATAGTAATGGAGCATTTTGTCCACCACATCAAGAGCCTGCTCGTCATCTAAATCTTTATACACTTCAACAGCGAGCATGGGGCGAGAGGCGGCATTACCTCCTGCAACCACAGTCCAGCCTTTTTTCTTTCCAACCAGGCCAATATCTTTCACTGGTGCTTCGGCACAATTATTAACACAACCGGAAATTCCTATTTTACACTTGTTGGGCAGGCTTAAACCGTGAAAGCGTTTGTCTATCTCCAAGCCCATTGTAACGGCATCCTGTTTCCCAAGCTTGCACAGTGTAGAGCCGGGACATGCCTGGATAGAGCGTACACAGAGTCCGACCGCATGGCCTGGGCCAGGATTAAGGTCTTTCCATGCTGCATCAACTTGCTCTTCTTTAAAACCAACCATTGCAATGCGACAGGCAGCTGTGATTTTAATAACAGGAATCTCATATTTCTCTGCGATATCAGCAACATTTCTTAAATCGGTGGGAGTAATGAGCCCGAGTGGGAAGTGTGGGACAATGGCAAAACTTCCATCTCTCTGTTCAACAGCACCTTTCGGGGTAGACTTAGCCATAATTTTTCCTCGCTATGAAAATGTTAATTTTTTGAATAAATTGTGCTGGCTTTTACCAAATGTTGAATAAAATTGCAATATTTATTGACACTAGTAATCATTACCATTAGGCTTTGAGTTAAATGAACTGTCATAACAGGGTGCATGCCAACATTTTGAATAAGGGAACTTTGGGGAGGTTGATATGTGTGTTGAAGTAAGAAAGAAATGTAGCTGCGGTGAGAAAGAGGTTCAGTTTCACTTGAAAGATAATATAATGTCTGAGGAAGTTATTGATCGGCTGTTTTGCCCCAAATGTGCGAAAGAGACTGTCGCACAAGAAGAAGAGGTTCTTGTGGACAACGGCTGGGCAATTCAGTATGACTTGGATATTGCCCGTATGTTTGCCATTTCAAAGTTACAACTTGACCCTGCCTTGGTTAGCCCGGAATATATTTTTGACCAAGGCTATGCAACATGGCGGGAGATGTATCCTGGTGAGACCGAGGATATCGTTGGCGAAAGAAACGCCATTATTGCCAGAAAGGAGGAAGATCCCAAGGCATATGTCCAGGAGATTACCCAGTGGTCAATCAACCGAGTAGCTCGGCTAAAAGAGGAGGGCTGGCGGAAAGCGCAGCAAACATGATTTATGGCGAGTAAAAAGGTGCATACCAGCCTTTCTGTGGCAAATGTGGCTGATGAGCTAGAGCAAATAGCAGCTGACCTTCGAAGTGGTAGTTTTGCTTTTTCTGGGGTCGATCTTTCTGTTGGAGGGGAGGTCGACTTTAAAAAAAAACAGCGACTTGAAGGCGGGAGCATCAAGTATGAAATTTCCTTGCGTATTCCATTATCTTCAGAGGACAGTAACGGTAATGCTGCCATGCCAGCTGAAACTCAAACTAAGAAAAAGGCCAAGAAACAACGGACCAACCAAGATAAACAACTGAAAAAAAAGATTGCCGCCCAGTGGAAGACATTGGTGAATGATATTAATGATAAGTCTGCCCCGGACCAGGCCCTTCTGGCGGAGTTTAAAAATAATTGTGAGCAATACAGACAAGGGGCTCCTGCTCAATGGGAGCCTTTTTGGAAAAAATGTGCAGCAACCATGGCACAAGCAGCAGCACATGCAGTAAATGGTGATTTTATTCAGGCCAAGGAATGTGTTGAGCAGGCCCAACAGCAAAAGAAGGCCGGACATAAGAAATTTAAATAGTTCCCACCGGACAATGAAAATTGTCTTTGCATGTTTCTGTGCCAAACATCTGTAATAAATATTAACAATCCTCATCTGAGATTCGGTGCTAATGAACTCCGCAGAGCTTTTTGTGAAATGCTTGGAAAACGAAGGCGTTGAATATGTTTTTGGAGTCCCGGGTGAGGAAAATGCTCATTTTATGATGGCCCTGGAGGATTCGTCCATTCGGTTTATTCTCTGTCGACAGGAACAGGGTGCAGCTTTTATGGCCGATGTGTATGGCCGTCTCACCGGTAAACCCGGAGTTTGTTTAGCAACATTGGGGCCCGGGGCCACCAATCTTGTCACTGGAGTTGCTGATGCCAATATGGACCGTGCCCCTCTGATTGCCATTACCGGCCAGGCGGATAGTCGCAGACAGCATAAAGAAAGTCATCAAAATATGAATGTTGTGGGTATGTTTGAACCCATTACAAAATGGACCCAACCCATTATTCATTCAGAGAACATTCCTGAAGTTGTCCGAAAAGCATTCAAGCTTGCATGTATGGAAAAGACCGGTGCCTGCCATATTGAACTGGCAGACGATATTGCCGGTTTTTCCACCAGTGGTTTCCCTTTACCGGTGGAAAAACCCACCTGCTCTGTTGCTGCTCAAAATATCCTTGATGAAGCGGTTGATTTTATTAAGCAGGCTCGCAAGCCAGTGGTTCTTGCCGGCAATGGGGTGATACGTCAGAGGGCTTCAGGAGCTCTCAGCCAATTTGCCGAATTGGCAAAAATTGGGGTGATCAATACTTTCATGGGTAAGGGTGCCATACCCCGCCAGTCGGAACATTGCCTTTTTACCATTGGTCTACAGGCCCAGGATTATATTCTCTGTTGTCTTCAACAGGCGGATCTTATCATTACTATTGGTTATGATTTAGTCGAATATTCTCCTCATCTCTGGAGCCGGCATTTCAGTGAGAAGGGGAGTCAAAAGATTATTCACATTGATTGTCAGCCATCTGAAACCGATGAATACTATCAGGTCGACCTTGAGATTATTGGTGATATCAATGCGACCCTTGCCGGGCTTTTTGAGAGAACCCAGGCGATATCAATAGAACGAGACGAAACCTATAAAGATGGAATCCGATTACGGCAGCTGGAAGATTTTGCCGAGCATAAGAATGATGAAACTGAAGGGCTTATTAAACCCCAGAAGGTTCTCTGGGATACCCGCATGGCCATGGGGCCTGATGATATCCTTCTTTCTGATGTTGGTGCCCATAAAATGTGGATTGCCCGGTATTACCAATGTGACGAGCCCAATACGTGCTTGATTTCAAATGGTTTTTGTTCCATGGGATTTGCCCTTCCTGGAGCTATCAGTGCCAAATTGATTTATCCTGAACGGAATATCTTGGCCATTTGTGGTGATGGAGGTTTCCTCATGAACCTTCAGGAATTGGAAACAGCCCGTCGTGTCGGCGCCAATATTGTGGTGATGGTCTGGGAAGATCAAGGCTACGGTCTTATTGAATGGAAGCAGGAAAATAGTTTTGGGCGCCATTCGGATCTTTCCTTCCGGAATCCCGACTTGGTGAAGTTGGCGGAGTCATTTGATTGTCTTGGTATTCGAGTGGAGAATAGCAACGAACTGCGGCCTGCTCTGGACAGAGCTTTTCAGGCCGACAGGCCGGTGATCATCTCACTTTCCATTGATTACCGTGAGAATCAAAAACTGACTGAAAAACTGGGTAATCTGGCTTGTCCAATATAAAGTCTTAAAGACAAAAGTGAGCCAACGGGCATACATATCCCAAAGGGCATAATCATGCTTCAAAAAACATACCCATACTATCTTGGTAATGAGTCGGTGGCGGCCAATGAAGACCTTGAGGTTACCGATAAATATAGAGGTAAAGTGGCAAGCAGGGTGGCCCTGGCTGATGAAAAGGCTATTGACCAGGCAATCAGTATGGCAGTGGAGGCTGAATCTGCCATGGCTTCTTTGCCACGCTATCGCCGCCAAGAGATATTAAACTATTGCGTGCAACGCTTTACCGAGCGAGCCGAGGAATTGGCCCAGATACTCTGCGTTGAAGCGGGAAAGCCACTTAATGATAGTCGTGGTGAAGTTGGTCGCCTCATAGAAACATTTAAAATTGCCGCTGAAGAGTCGGTACGGTTTGGCGGTGAATATACACCTCTTGATCGCTCAGCAAGGACCACCGGTTATGTGTCCATGACCAAACGGGTACCGGTGGGGGCCTGTTCTTTTATTTCTCCCTTTAATTTCCCATTAAATTTGGCAGCCCATAAGGTGGCTCCGGCCATTGCCGCCGGATGTCCCTTCGTTTTAAAGCCAGCCAGCCTCACGCCAATCGGTGCTTTGCTCATTGGAGAAACGCTGGCGGAATGTGATCTGCCTGCTGGTGCATTCTCTATACTGCCTTGCCGTAGAGACGGGGCGCGATTATTCACCGAGGACGAACGATTGAAACTCCTCAGTTTTACTGGATCGCCGGCTGTGGGCTGGGATCTCAAAGCTAAGGCAGGTAAGAAGAAGGTCGTATTGGAACTTGGTGGTAATGCTGCTTGCATTGTGGACAAGGACACAGATCTGGCTGATGCAGTGGGTCGGATTATTATCGGTGCTTTTTATCAATCTGGTCAAAGCTGTATAGGAGTGCAGCGTATCCTGGTTCATGAAGATATCTATGATGTGTTCAAAGAAAAGCTTTGTTTTGCCGCCTCGGCTCTTAAAATGGGGGATCCAAGCCAGGAGGAAGTATTTATCGGTCCGATGATCTCTGAAAAGGAGGCTGTTCGTCTGGAAAAATGGATTCAGGAAGCCCGGCAAAGTGGTGGCACAATTCTTACCGGTGGCAGACGCCAGGGCGCCTTGCTTGAAGCCACTCTTATGGAAGATGTTCCCAAGGACAGTCGACTTAATCGAGAAGAGGCTTTTGGGCCGGTGGCAGTACTCTCGAAATTTTCCTCTTTTAAAGAGGCATTGGCCGAGGTCAACGACAGCCGTTTTGGTCTCCAGACCGGCATTTTTACCAGGGATATTTATAAGGCTCATTTGGCTTGGGAGAGGCTTGAGGTGGGTGGCGTGATTATTGGCGATATCCCCTCCTGGCGGGCTGATCAGATGCCCTATGGTGGTGTGAAAGACTCCGGCCTTGGCCGTGAGGGCATTCGTTATGCAATGGAAGATTTGAGTGAAATGAGGCTTATGGTTTTACGACAATTACCGGTGGAGGCCGAATGAAAGTATGTTGCCAATGGGTCGTTATGGCTCTCATTGTTTTCGTGTCAGGGACCGCTATAGCCAATGACCAGACTCCATTTTACGGTGAACTTCTTGAAAAATATGTCGATGATGGCAGGGTGGATTACACAGGGCTTAAGAACGATGAGGGTAAACTGGATAGATATCTGGAATATTTTGCCGGCACAGATCCGGAGCATATGAGTAAAAATGATCGTTTTGCCTTTTATATAAACGCCTATAATGCCTATACTCTTAAGTTGATTCTTGATAATTTTAAGAATGACCGACCACCTGCTTCAATAAAAGATATTGGTGGGTTCTTTACTAAGCCATGGTCAATCAAATTTGCAAAAATTGGCGGAAAGACCCTCACTCTTGACAATATTGAGCATGATATCCTGCGGCCGACCTTCAATGATCCCAGAGTTCATTTTGCTGTTAATTGTGCATCCAAGAGCTGTCCGCCACTTATCTCAGAACCCTATTCCGGTGCCAAGTTGAACGAGCAACTAGATGCCAGTACCATTGCTTTCCTCCATAATTACAGGGAAAATAGGTTGGAAGGTAATACTCTGTATGTCAGTTCAATCTTCAAATGGTTTGGCAAAGATTTTAACAATGATGCCATTGGGTTTTTCGAAAAATATGCTCAGGGAGACCTGAAAAAGGCCTTGGAAGTTCAAAAGGGCCGGATCAAGGTGAAATATCTTAAGTATGATTGGTCCTTAAATGGCAAATAGTGCACATCCTGATGTGTCTCATTTCTGAATGGACACTAAGAGTAAAAAAGGATATTTATTTGTTCCCATTATTCAATTTGTTTTTTCCTGGTATAATTTTTACCATGGTAATTCCACTTAAAATATGATGAGAAAGGAGGAAAATCTTGGAAACATATTATCAGCCATCTGATTTACCGAAATTTGGAGAAATAGCAGAGGGAGCGCCGGAACTGGCCAAGAAATTTTTTGACTATTACGGGGCTGTATTTGCCGAGGGCGAGTTAACGGAAAGAGAAAAGTCTCTCATTGCCCTGGCTGTTGCCCATGCCATCCAATGTCCTTATTGTATTGATGCATATACCAATACATGCCTTGAGAAGGGCTCGAATAAAGCGGAAATGACCGAGGCGGTGCATGTGGCCACAGCCATTCGTGGTGGAGCGTCTCTGGTCCATGGAGTGCAGATGAGGAATGTTGCCTCTAAGATTTCTTTTTAGTGCCTTCAGGCTATTTCCTTGTTTTTTAAAGGAAATAGTTTGCAAGGCACTTATCCTAAGAACTCTAAAGTTATATTCCGCTTTAGAGGGTTAGAATATGACAGAAAATAATTCCGATAAATTTGAAACTTTTCACCAGACTTTGGTGAATAATAAACTTGATCTTGTGCGTGGAGAAACCTCCATCTTGCAGATCAATGTTGGATATCTCTGTAATCTAGCCTGTAAGCATTGTCACCTTGAGGCAGGTCCTGCGAGAAAAGAAATTATGAGTCGGCAAACCGCAGAACAAGTGGTTGATTTTGCCTCACGACATAGTTTTAAGATTATTGATATCACTGGGGGGGCGCCGGAAATGAATCCCAACCTGGCCTTTCTCATTGAGAAGTTAGCACCTTTGGCCCCTAAGATGATGCTGCGTTCAAACCTTGTGGCTATGCATGCCGACCAACAGGCCCATCTTGTAGAAATTTTAAAGAAAAATCGTGTTGAGATTGTTGCCTCATTTCCTGCTCTCAATGAAGCCCAGATGGAAATGCAGCGTGGCAGCGGTGTGTTTCAGGAGTCTGTTGAAGTACTGCAAATGCTGAATGAGCAAGGTTTTGGAATACCCGGCACCGGACTTGAATTGTCCCTTGTTGTCAATCCCGGAGGAGCGTTTATGCCTACGGACCAGGCGCAGCAGGAAAAACGGTTTCGTGAAGTCCTGCAGAAAAAATGGAACATAGAATTTTCCCACCTGTACTCCTTTGCCAATGTTCCTCTGGGGCGTTTCAAAAAATGGCTTGATGCGTCTGGAAATTACGTCGATTATATGACCAAGCTTGCCCAGGCGTTTAATCCCTGCGCATTGGAAGGAGTGATGTGTCGGAATCTGATTTCAGTTTCCTGGGATGGTTTTCTGTATGATTGTGATTTTAACCAGGCCTTGTCATTGCCGTTGGCTGGCAATAAGCAGCATATATCAAGGATGGATGCTCTGCCTGAACCTGGCCAGCCCATCGCGGTCTCAGATCATTGTTTTTCCTGTACGGCAGGAAGTGGATTTACCTGAGGTGGAACCATTTCTTCCTGAGGTCAGGAAATTACATTAACCGCTTGATTTAACTATTATCAGGGTATTTTTTATCGGCACTGCATGAGTGCTACCAAACTGAACGAAGCCCCGTTCCTTTTCTAAGTTGATCAACAACTCTTTCCAAATCAACTCGCCATTTGGCATGGATCCGCGCCCCTGAGGGGCCAATCAATTCTGGTAAACCGTAAACAAGGCGGTCGGCAGCGCGACTGGCCTCAATAACGGCCTCAATGGATCGAGCTCCAAATTTATAATCAGCCAACAAGAGGCGCAGAAGCAGTCCTGAGGTTTTTCTGGCTGCTTTTTTCCAGTGGGTGTCCATCTGGTGAGCAATGATAAATGCTCGTTTGAGCAAGACACGGCGGAGTTCTTCCAATTCATGGGAATTGGCGGCATCACTCAAAAGATGTTCCTTGATTTCTATGCCATCCACGTCAAGGACGACACGGAGACGACTCATGAAATCCGGGATCTTCAATGTCTTGGCAGAAGCTAGTTTGGCTTGGTCATCGACTGAGAGAAGGGCTTCCATACCATTCCAGCTTGATTTAACCCCGCCGGCAAAGACAAAGATCGACCTGCCGATATAATACGGTGTGCCATGTACATAGGTTACCCCATCCTGCATGGAAGGAAGAAAGTAGCGTAAATAGCCAAACTCATGGCCATCAAAGCGGCAGTCAAATTCATCCCAGAAAGTGATGGGTACCCGTCCCTTGGCAACTGAGGCACGAATGAGATCAATGGAAGAGTTGATTTCATCCGGGGAGGCGAATTGGGTGAGATTGAATTCAAAAAAATCAAAGGGGTTATCGACAAATTTTTTGCCGATGACTCGGGCCACCTCTTTTACTGCAAATGATTTTCCTGAACCTGGAGGACCAAAAACCCCCATGCAAAGTGGTCGTTGGTAATTGTCCTTGGTGACGTAGCTATCCATGACCGACTGCAGGGTTAGGACCGGCCCAATTTCAGCTGGGTCAGTGGTCCGCAGGTGGCCGATATTGAACATCCGAAGGTCTCCGAAACCGTTTTTTCGGCTGACCTCCTCCTTTAAATAATGGAGAACTTCTGTGATGATGTTTAAGTGTCCAGGTACCCTTGCTTTAGTGTTTTGGATTTTTTCTTCTTCGGTGAGTAAGTGGGTCTGGTTGAAAAATTGTCTCAGGGCTTTTTGTTTGCGTTCATCCCATGATTGGCTGGCCGCATACTCTAGACTGCGCTCAAAATCCTGTGAGAAGGGTGGTAGTACAAGGAAAAAGGGGTCAGTCTTGCATTCAACGTCACAGACCTTTTTGCTGACTGAAAACTCAATGGAAGGAAATTCAAGACCATCACTGAAATAATAACCGTGATCATAGAGCCAGAGCCAGTTTGCTAAAACCTTTTTTGAAAAGTCACTGAAGTGGCCTCGGCCGTGCACCAGGCCATTGTTTTGAATATAGTACATGGCCATCATGGAAGTAACCAGGGTGTCGTATGCTGGAACCGAGCCTTTAAACCGTGGCGAACTTTTTTCCGGCAGGCTGCCTGGGCGATGACGAAAAAAGACGGAGTCCGGGGTCACCGAAAGGATGCCATGAGGAAACATTTCGATCATGATGTGACAATGAAATCGCTTAGTTTCCTCATTCCACAAGCCAACTTCTTTTGATTTTAGGGCCCTGAGCGCCATGGCAACGATGGATTCCCAGACCACGGAGCTATCCATTTCCATCCGTGTGGTTTCAAGATCACAGAGTCGACCGAAAAGGAGGAAGTTTTCTCCGAATTCAGCCGCCCATTGTTGCCAATGGGCAATGGATATTCCCATGGCAATGACCCAGGCATTGGGATTTAGTTCTTTAAGTTCCGCAGCAACCTGGGGAGGGTGTCCGCCATCATCAATAACCATGATGCCGTCGTTGTCGCGGGCATCGTCTCTGTTTTCATCAGTTATTTTGAAAAGCTCGTCGTCATCTCCCCGATCGGAAAAGGGCAGAATTTGGTGAACCATGAACCAACCATGATCCTTAATGATCTCCGGATGCTTGAATTTTCTGAAAATTTGAAAGATATCTTTCTGCTCACCATAAGTGAGAGTTGTTATCTTGGGTGTGAGGTTCTCAGAATTAAGGTAACCGGCCAGCCAGGTGAGTGACTGATCAAGCCGGCCATTTTCGACCTCAACTTTACCGGCCAGAAGCTCAACAAAATCGCCGGGATTATATCCATAGGCGGGTAAACTCCCTTCTTCCAGGAGGCTGACTTCTTTGATAGGGAGGTTGCGGATTTTTACATTAGAGCCGAGAAATAGAATTTTTTGTTTGGATTCAGTCATATGGTTCACCGGTTCTCCATTTCTTGGTCAATTAAATCGAGAAGAATAACGTGAGTATTTTACAGTAGCGTTCTGGTTGTTTTCTCTGATGTAAGAATTTCATCAGGAAACCATGTGGAAATCAAGCAGTATTTTCAGTCTGGTGGAAAGAATGAGGCTATTAGCTAATTTTACCGGCAATCCTGGCACATACCTACAAATTCCATATTGTGACGTTCAATGTAAAAATTCGTCACCTTCTGAGCTTCTTCTTCTATGGTTTCCATAATCGGAAGCTCAAGGTCAGCAACCTGTTCGCATTTATTACATCTCACATGGTAATGATTTTCAACCATGCCATCGTAATGCCTCTGACTGCCTCCCATATCCAGTTTTAATGCCAAACCTTGATCTGAAAGGGTCTCCAGGTTACGGTAAACGGTACCGAGGCTGATTTTGGGAAGCTTTTTTCTTACTATCTCGTATAACTGATCAGCGGTAGGGTGACTGGTCACTTTACGGAGTTCTTCAAGTATAATCTTACGTTGGTTGGTCATTCGACGCTGTTTCTGCATTGTGTTACCTCCTGTGAGCTAATGATAATAATTACTATTTTCATCTTTAGCAAGAGATAATTGACTCGTTGTGCTCCATATACCGGTCTTTCATTTTGCTTTTCAGTCAATATGGATTATTACATCTAGTCTAATACATTCGTTACTCTCAGCTTGTACGGGAAAAAGACATGGTACGATTGCTTTTCTTCTTTTTTGTCTCTGCAATTTTCATTTGGGGTTTCCCCTTTTTATGTATGGCAGAAGCCATGCAAGGGAAATTACCTGTTGTTGCAAGCCTTTTTCCAACCTATGATTTTGTAAGGCAAATCGGTGGGGAACATGTATCTGTGACATTGTTATTGCCAGCCGGGGTTGAAAGTCATTCTTATTCTCCAACACCGCGTGACATGGTGACCATTAGCAAAGCAAAGGTTTTTGTCTACACCGGCGCCAATATGGAACCGTGGGCTGCTGGAATAATTGCTGGTGTCGGCAATGAAAACATGGTGGTGGTGGATACGAGTAAGGGTGTGAGTGCGTCGGGGCATGACGGCGATCACCATGACCATAATCACACGGGTACGGTAGACCCCCATATATGGCTGGATCCAATAAAAGCCAAAGTTATGGTGGAAATTATCGGTCGGGCCCTGGCGTCGGTCGACCCGCAAAATAAAGATTTTTATAATGAGAGAACTTCAAGCTATATTGAAAAATTAAGTCTTTTGGACCAGAAAATACGACAATCATTTTCAGATTGTCGTATAAATACCATTATCTCAGGTGGGCATTTTGCCTTTGGTAATTTTGCCCAGCGGTATGGCATACATTCTGTTTCAGCATATAAGGGATTTTCACCGGATGCCAGGCCAAGTCCCAGGGCCATAGCTACCCTCATAAAGACCATGCAAAAAATAGACAGTAAGATTGTTTTTCATGAAGAATTGATTGATCCCAAAGTGGCCCGTATTGTTGCAGAAGAAACCGACGCTGAACTTCGCCTCCTCCATGGGGCCCATAATATCACCCAACAAGAAATGCAGAAGGGGATCACCTATCTGTCCATAATGGAATCGAACTTGGTCAACTTGCAAGAGGCAATGCAATGTCAATAATCAAGGTGCAAGATCTGAGTGTGCATTATCGTAACTCCCAAGTCTTGGATCGTATTTCGTTTACAGTGGATAAGGGAGATTACATCGGCATTGTCGGTCCAAATGGATCTGGAAAAACAACCCTGATCAAATGTCTCCTGGGCCTCATAGAGCCAGAACAAGGTACCATTGAGATAGTGGGGCAGCCTTTGGAAGATTTTGTAGACTGGCAGGCAATAGGCTATCTTCCTCAAGCCACTACAATTGCCAACAAGGCCTTCCCCGCTACAGTTGGGGAAGTTGTGGCGACCGGGCTTCTGGGCGGCAAAGTGTTTCCTCGTCGACTTAGTGGTCTCGATCGAACGCTTGTGTCTGATGTGCTTGAACTTCTGGATATAAAAGATCTGCAAAAAAAACAGATAGGCAGTCTTTCGGGTGGTCAGAGTCAACGGGTCTTTTTAGCCAGGGCTCTGGTGGCAAAACCTGAAATCCTCATTCTTGATGAACCCACCGCAGCCTTGGATCCGGTGACCAGAGAGAATTTTTATGAAACTGTCTCCCATTTGAATAAGGAACTGCAAACCACCATTTTGCTCATTACCCATGACAGCGCTACCATTGGCAAGTTTGCTAAAAAAATGCTCTATGTTGATGGGCGAATTGTTTTCTATGGCAGTTTTGGGGATTTTTGTGTGTCAAAAGATATGTCGCATTATTTTGGCGATTTTGCCCAGCACGTCATTTGTCATCAGCACTAGAAATAGGTTGAGATCAGGTAATTTATTAATATGCCCGGAGTAACATGGATCAGATAATCGAAGCCATGCAGTATGGTTTTATTCAGCGGGCTGCCATTGCCGGGGCATTCATTGGCATGAGTTGTGCCGTGTTGGGATTGTTTCTCGTGTTACGGCGACTTTCTCTCATTGGAGAAGGGTTGGCCCATTTTTCCCTGGCCCCCATAGGTCTAGGATTGATGCTTGGCATTTATCCTCTCTATGTTGCCTTGCCCATGGCTGTGGTTGCGTCTTTCTGGATTTTACATCTTGCCCATCGGGCTAATATGTTTGGTGACGCGGCTATTGGTCTGGTGTCAGCTCTTGGAGTTGCAGTTGGAATTACAATGGCCAGCCTTGGGCCGGGTTTTAATGTTGACCTGTTCAGTTACCTTTTTGGTGATATTCTTGCTGTAACCAAGAGCGAGACCTATGCGGCGGTCATATTATCCCTGGTTGTAATGGGAATGGTGTTGCTTAATTACCAGGAGCTGTTTGCCATCACCTTTGATGAAGAATTTGCCAGGGTCTTGGGGCTGAACACCAATAGAGCGAATCAGATCCTGGTGGTCCTCACCTCTATGACGGTCATATTGGGGATTAAGGTGGTGGGAACCATGTTGGTCAGCGCTATGATTATCTTTCCGGCGATAACTGCCCTGCAGATCTGTTGCGGTTTTAAAACAGTCATTGCCGTGGCGGTTCTCGCCTCATTTTTATCAGTGATATTTGGAATTATTCTTGCCTTCCTCTTTAACTTGCCCGCTGGCGCTGCCATCGTCCTGGTGAATTTTACCTTCTTTATGGTGGCCTATCTCGTCAAATTAATACGACACTCCTAAAACATCTCAGAATCATAGTTGACTTGATGTTCAATGAGAATTATTTTCCATAAATGGTGATGGGATAACTGCAATCAATTGACCTGGAAGTCTAAGCTGGTATATTTGGATAGGAGATCATGAATGGTTTGTTAACTCGCCTTGCTTGATTGCCATTGAGAAAGCCATGATGGGGATTATTGATGAAATATTTTGCAGGAAGAATTGGACATTAAATTATGCCGAGGCGGAAAGTGAAAATAACACATAAAGTATTCTTCTTTCTGATACTTGCATTATTTCTGTCGAATTGTTCTGTTGTCCCGATTTCACCGTCTAAAACAAAGGATTCGTGTAAAAAAGTAGCGCCTTATAATGTTGTTAACAAAATTGATAATTTTTCTAAGAAAGCTAATGTAATAGCTGTCCGGCAGATTATCGACGGTGTACCAACAACCCTTGAACTTCTGAAATTGACGGGAAATACGATTATTGAGGGCTTTCAATCCCCGTCGGAATATTTAAAAGGTGAGATTGTCAATTACGAGTCTTCAGTAATTGATAAACAAGTTGTTGCAACGTTATTTTCAAGAAAAGATGTGAAAATTCCGGATGGTGTTACTGCACTTGATTTGCAAGGCCTGTATGCTCTTCTGAAATCTGATACAGAGGTGCTGTTAATTGACGCGAGGCCCAAAGGCGTCTATGAGATCGATCATATTCCAGGAGCGGTCTCATTTCCATTATCAGAACTCAAAAAACGCGGTGATGAACTTCTTCCTCAAGACAAGGATTTTCCACTTGTTTTTTATTGTAATGGCTACAGTTGTGGAAGAAGCCCAGCAGCAGCCGGTTTTTCGAAAAAACTTGGCTATACGAATGTTTCAGTGCTTCATTCCGGCTTACCAGCATGGAAAGCAGAGGGATATTCTGTTCATGCGTCGTTACCGTATGTTGAGTCAGGTAAAGCGGTTCTTATTGATCTTCGCGAAGGTGACATAGTTAAAAGAGATGGGCGTATTCCAGGGGCTGTGAGTATCCCTTTTTCAGAATTAGATGATCGGGACAGTGATTTACCGGTTAATCGCGAAGTACCTCTTGTGCTCTATGCTGACAAAATAGAGATTGCAGAGGAAGCGCACAAGATACTTTTTGATTGGGAATATGCAGATGTTGCAATATTCCCAGAGTGGAAGAAACAGTGGACTAGTAAAGGCAATGCCTTACTCCATGACTCAAAGATTGTGACCGAAATTAACTGGAAGCCTCCTTATGCTGAATATGCATTAAGTTTAGAAACCTTTCAGGATATTGTCACAGCTCGTGATATTGTCGTCGATGTTCGGGAACTTGAAGAGTATGAGAAAGGGCATTTCCCCGGGGCAATTAATGTTCCGCTTGCTGAAGCCACAATAAGGGTTCCAGAAATGATTAAATCACTTCCTGATGACTCTGTTTTATATATTTATTGTTCTAGAGGCGTGCGTGCACGACTCACTGTTGAGTCACTTCTCCAGAGGCCGGATAATACAAGATATCTCGATGCTATCGTGAAGTTTGAATAGACGACGATTGTTCCTTCTTGCTTTTTTGTAGGTTAGTTACTTCCAACGCCTCTTATGTCTTATCTCCTGGCACGTTAAACTGAACGCACCAGTCGTCCAAAACCACCAGGGTTAGTACCTGATGACCAGAATGCCGTTCCCTGTTTGAAATCCAGAAACCAGACACCACCGGGTTTCCGTTCATCGCAGGTGAAAACAAAGGCTTGTTCTTTATAAAAACATTCACAGATATAGAGATCCTTGCTGTTTTTTTCTTTCTCCAACAGGGAAAGGGCTTCTTCAAGCGTGGGTAGACGCCAGTTTTCAAAACCGGCAAAGTTATCTTTATTGGCCTGCTCCACATTTTTTAACATCGTCCGCAATGAGCTGATGTCAAGCCCACCTCTTTGCCACATCAACCCTGTAACTCTATCGGTGACCGTCAGGTCATCAGCATTATTCACTAAAGAATTGATAAAAGCACTGTCCTGGGCTATGCGGCTATCGAAAAAACCATGGCTGCTCACAATTCCGGCTATCTCTTCTTCAGCCACAGCAGCTGGTTGACTGCGCAAGGTAACGGTCTGGACAGGGGGAAGCTCGGAATCAAACCGCGGCAGACCGCAGGCCAAACTTTCTTCTTCTATTGTGTTGTCCACCGGTTTGACAACAGAAGGGTCAAAAGAATTAATTACTGTGGCCTTGAGCCATTCCTTTAAAGGTTCGTCAATGGGGTAGTTTCGGTCAAGGCCTTGGGTCCTGCCATGTTTAGAAAGGCAGGTGTCAATGAGTTCCTGGGGAGCAGCAATCACAGCCAGAATCCGTGCCAGTTTGATTCCTCTTTCCATGAGGCAGAGGGTCGGAGGTTTTTCCCAAGCGTTGATGTAAAAATAATAAAATCGTTCACTGGCGTGTTTAACTCGCTCCCTTCCCCCCCAGCTTTCAAAGGTGCCAAAGGTGTCTTCAGGTGTGAGTTCCCAGTCGATGGATGGTCCGCTTTCTTTGCTGATTCCTAACATGGTAAATAGATCCATGGTGGCTCCTTTGATATGCTGACTCGAGGGTGATAAAAGTTGTTTTTATCTATCTGGAAGACATTTCCTATAGAAAATAGTATATTCCCGCAAACATATTGAAGCAACTTCTGTGAATGTAATTGTGAAAAAATAAACCATTCTTAACCATTGCCCATGAAACTAACCTTTCAATCAGGATCTCCCATGCCGCTGGGCGCAAATGTTGCTGAAGATGGGGTGAACTTTTCCATCTTTTCACGACATGCAAAGTCGGTCTCCCTGTTGCTTTTTCACCCTGATAACAATGAGCCTAAGGCAGTAATAAAACTCGATAAACCAGAAAATCGTACTGGTGATATCTGGCATGTGCTGGTGGAGGGGCTTGCTGGGGACGAACTATATGGGTATCAGGTTGATGGCCCCAACGACGTTCAGCAATCAGGGCATTATTTTTCATCCGACAAGGTTTTGTTAGATCCATATGCCCGTGCCCTTTCAGATGGTGAGTCCTGGGGGCTTGAGGAACCCAATGGCTGCTGCCCTCTACCCGCAGCGAGCTGGGTGCGTCGGTGTCGAATCGTATGGGATGACTTTGACTGGGAAGGTGATCGCCCCCTGCAAATTCCCATGCAGGATACGATTATCTATGAATTGAATGTGCGTGGATATACCAAGCATACCAGTTCAGGTGTGAAGCATCCTGGTACCTATGCCGGATTGGTGGAAAAAATTCCTTATATCAAAAAACTTGGTGTGACCGCTGTAGAGCTCCTGCCGGTGGCAGAATTCAATGAAAATGAAATAATCCGCAGAAATCCTATCACCGGGGAACGGCTTCGAAACCTCTGGGGATACAGTACCATGGCATTTTTCGCCCCCAAAGCCGGCTATGCAGCAGATGCTCACAACGGTAACCAGGTGCGGGAATTCAAGGAGCTGGTCAAGGCATTTCACAAGGCCGGCATCGAGGTGATTTTGGATGTTGTCTTCAATCACACTGCCGAAGGTGGTGCCGACGGTCCGGTGCTCAGTTTCCGTGGGTTGGACAACACCATCTATTATATGCTGGATCCCGAAACCAGGGATTATATGAATTTTTCCGGTTGCGGCAATACCATGAACTGCAACCATCCGGTGGTACGACGGTTCATCATTGACTGTCTGCATTACTGGGTAACCGAGATGCATGTAGACGGCTTTCGATTTGATCTGGCGTCCATCATGGGTCGAGACACAGAAGGTCAGGTGCTGGCCGATCCTCCCATGGTGGATCAGATTGCCGAAGACCCTTTGTTGGCGGATACTAAAATTATTGCCGAGGCTTGGGATGCCGGCCACTTGTACCAGGTGGGGATGTTTTCTGGAAGCCCTCGATGGGCCGAATGGAATGGTCATTTCCGTGACGATGTACGTGGATTCCTTTGCGGCAAGGAAGATATGGTGCGCCGTCTTGCTACTCGGCTAGCCGGCAGTTCAGATCTTTACCAGCGTTCTAATTTAAGTCCATTAAACTCAATTAATTTTGTCACCAGTCACGACGGTTTCACCCTATGCGATTTGGTCAGTTATCATAAAAAACGAAATCGGGCCAATGGGGAAGACAACCGTGATGGCTCCAATTATGAAATAAGCTGGAACAGCGGGGTGGAGGGGGAGACCCGCAGCACACGGATTAAAGGTCTGCGTAACCGCCGAGTTCGATCCTTTGCTGCCATTCTTTTTCTCTCCCAGGGCGTGCCGATGATGCTGGCTGGTGATGAATTCGGTCGCTCTCAGAAAGGCAATAATAATACCTATTGCCAGGATAATGTTATTGGCTGGATTGATTGGGGCCTGGCTAAGAAAAATCGTTCACTGCTTCGTTTTTTCACCAAACTCATTGCTTTTCGAAAAGCCCATGCCGCATTTCGACGCACTACTTTTTTCGTACCTACGGAAGATGGCGAAAATGATGAAATACGTTGGCAATCACTTAAAATGAATAAGCAGGACTGGTCTACTTCCTGTAAAGCTCTGGCTTTTTTTCTTGATGGCTCAGCTGTTTCTCCCGAGCCTGATAACGATTTTTTTGTAGCTATAAATAGCCATAAAAAACCAAAAGCATTTGACTTACCAAAACCAAAGCAGGGATGTCAGTGGCGTATTGTCATCGATACGGCCGCCCCGTCTCCCCATGATATCGTCCCTGAGGACCAAGGTGTGGTTGTCGATACCAAGACGGTTGCCGTGGCCTCCATGGCTGTGGTTGTTTTGGTGGCCTGAGTAGACACCTGATACATTGTTTTTCCAAACACTTAATTCAGCACCTTGCGCAGCAAAGTGGCTATTTTCCCCTTGGTCAAAGGCTTCATGGCAAACTCCCTGATGCCCATCAATTTTGCCGACTCTTCATCAACCAAGTTGCTGAAACCGGTACAGAGGATAATGGGAATGTCCGGTCGTATCTGCAACATTCGCCGGGCCAGGTCCGTGCCGGTCATGCTCGGCATGGTCTGGTCGGTTATGATGAGGTCGAATGCCTCCGGGTTGTTTTGAAAGGCAGTCAACGCGTCAAGGCTGTTTAGCCGCATGGTGACGTGATACCCAAGTCGTTCCAGCATGTCTTTCCCCATCTTGGCCAGTAATTCTTCATCATCGATGAAGAGTATGCGCTCCCGGCCCATGGGGATTATTTCAGCCTCTTTTTCAACAGGTATTTCTTCCTGATCCACTATGGGGAAATAGACATGAAATGTCGTTCCCTTGCCCAGTTCACTTTCAACCGTAATGGCTCCACCGTACTCGGAAATAATACCGTGGATGATGGACAGCCCCATGCCCGTGCCTTTATCGATTTCCTTGGTGGTGAAAAATGGATCAAAGATTTTGTCAATCACATCAGGGCCGATGCCGGTGCCGGTGTCCGAGACCATCAATTCAATATATTCACCAGGTTCGAGTTGTGGAACAACGTGTCGGCTTTCAGAGTCAAAATGCACGGTCTGCAGGGAAACTTTCAAAACACCGCCGGTCTCTTCCATGGCATGGTCGGCATTGGTACAGAGGTTCATCAATATCTGGTGGACATGGGTGGGATCGGCCAGGACAACCCCGCAAGAGGAATCAACATCATCTTTAATTTCGATGGTTGTCGGTAGAGATGATCGCAACATTTTCAAAGCTTCTTTGACAAGCGACTGCATCTGCATCGGGATGCGCTGGATTTCCGCCTGCCTGCTGAAGGCAAGGATCTGCTTGACCAGATCCCTGGCGCGATACGCTCCTTCAATGACTTGTTCCAAGTCTTCTTCAAGAGGGCTTCCAGACGGCGCATCATCTTTCGCCAGCTCGGTATAACCAAGAATTATACCGAGCAGATTATTGAAATCATGGGCAATGCCACCGGCCAGGGTGCCGATGGCTTCCATTTTCTGGGCCTGGCGAAGTTGATCCGCAATCCTTTTTTGTTCTTCAATCTCCTGTCTTGCGTTGGTGAGATCGTGAACCCTCATGAAAATGCTCAGCGGATGTCCTTGGTCATCCTTGACTATTGTAACCGTATATTCCGTCGGCAGGCCGGTGGGGTTGTGGCGATCATCGGCTTCCAGGACAATAACATCATCTCGTTGTTCTTTCTGGGCCCGACAGACAGGACACGTCATTTCCTCCTCGCCGTCGTGATGGACAATTTCTGTGATATGCCTGCCCATGGCGTCTTGCGGGGTGCTGCCGGTCATTTGATAAAATTTCTTGTTGGCACGCAGGATATGCCTGTTGAGATCCAGAAGGAAGTGGGCGTCTTCAGATGCGTCCATGGCGGTATCCCACTCCATGGCGTTTCTTTTCAGGTCCTCTTCGGCCTGCTTGATGTCGGTGATGTCCTTGATGAAATTCACCGTGCCCTGTAATTCGTCATTATCAAAAAGAGGAGTGGCAGTGCTCAAAAGATGACGATTGTGTTTTTCGTCATAGGTTTCCAGGGTAATGGTTTTCTTTTTTTTGGTCACCACATTGTGTGGGCAATTCGGGCATGGCTTATCACGGCCATGAATAACCTCGTGACACCGCTTGCCCATGAGCGTATCAGGAGTGGTTCCCAAAAAATCGGCAAGGGCCTGGTTGGCTTGTACAATATTGTGATCCGTATCTAATATATACACAAAGTCCTGGATCGAGTCGAAAATATGCTGCCACTCATTTTGGGCTTTTCTAAAGGTTTCCCGGCTCTCATGTAACTCGTCGTAGAGTTTTTTGGTCCGCAGCATGGCCTTGACCTTGAAGAGCAATTCGTCAAAGTCAATGGGTTGGGCAAGGTAGTCGTTACCGCCGATATCCATGGCCTTGATTTTTGTTTGGATATCTTTGTAGGTGGCGGAAATAAAAATAATCGGGATATGGGCAACCTTTGGATCACTGCGGATCTGGGCTGCAAATTCAAAGCCGTCCAGCACCGGCATGTCCAGGTCGGTGATGACCAGATCAGGATGTTCCCGCCTAAAAACTTCCATCCCCTCTTTGCCGTCCCTGGCCGTAGTTACGCGGTATCCGACCCTGCCGAGGATTTTTTCAAGGGAATACCGATTGGTTTCATTGTCGTCAACCACAAGAAGATGCATGGTCTTGAAGTCCGGATTCTCTGCTGAAGATATGGCGCCGGGTGTTTCAGTCATAACCTGCCTCACTCTTTTCTGTCCACAATGGTCCCGAAGAATTGCCCTATTCTGGAGGACAATTCCTCAATGCTTTCATCACCTCTCCTGACTATTTCCGCATGGTCTCTGCTTATGAGATCTTCTTCCGTCTCGCTTAGGTCTTTTGAAGAGTAGACGATGACCGGAATATGTTTGAACGTGTCATGGTTTCGCAGCCACTGGAGGAATTCAAAGCCGTCCATCACCGGCATGACGAGGTCCAGCAGAATCAGGTCTGCCGTTTTTCTTTCAAGTACCGCAATGGCCTCTTTGCCGTTAAAGGCCGTCTCTATGCTATACCGGCCTTTGAGGTAGGCCTGAAAACCCATGATCGCAGCCTCTTCATCGTCCACCACCAGGATGGTTTCCAGGTTCATTATTTTTTGGTAGCGGTTCAAGGCTTCATTCAACAGGTCAAAATCAACCGGTTTTGTAATGTAATCATTGGCCCCCAGCACCAGGGCTTTTGTCTCTTCGTTTTGCAGGCACGTGTTGACCACCACCGGGATATTTCTGGTTTTTGGGTTTCTCTTCAAGGCTTTCAAGGTGTTCCAGCCGTCTTCTTCCCTGGGCAGCATGATATCGAGGGAAACGGCAAATACCGGGTGCTCGGCGGCGAGCTTCAGGGCCTTTTCCGGGGTTCGGGCAACCAGGGTACTGTAGCCCTTTGCCTCCAGATGCCGTTTCAGGCTGTAAATCATTTTTTCATCGTCTTCGATTATCAGGATGGTGTCACCCCTGGCTGGGATTTTCGGGCTTTGGGCCTTTTTTTCTTCCGTTGGTTTTGTAAGATGCAGCTCCACCGGCAGGCTGAAACTGAAGGTGGATCCTTTGCCCGGACTGCTGGTTGCGGAGATGGTCCCGCCCAGAGTTTCAACGGTCTTTTTTGATATGGAAAGCCCAAGGCCGGTGCCTTTGGGAATATCATCCCTGGAGTGTACCTGTTTAAATTCCTTGAATACCAGGTCCAGTTTATCTTCGGGGATACCAATGCCGGTATCGGTGACGCTTATAAAAATGCGTGCTTGCGTATCACCGTTTTCAATTCCGGCATTCACTCGAATCTTGCCCTGATCGGTATATTTTACCGCGTTGCCCAAAAGATTGAGGAGTATTTGCAGGGCAAGCTTGAAATCTGTATGCAGCATGGGCAAATTGTCGGCCGCCTCGAATTGGAGATCCAGACCCTTTTCCATGGCCAGCGGCATCATGGTTATGCCGGCGCTGCTGAAAAGTTCCTCCACCGAAAAGTCGGTGGCGTGGATCTCGATGATTCCCGCCTCAATTCTGGAAAGGTCCAGCAGGCCATTGACCACTGCGAGCATGTGGTTGGCGGTCTTATCTATCATGCCGACCTGTTTCTCTTGCTCCGGAGTGAGGGAGCCGTCTATTTTGTTTTTTAAAATCCCAGCCAGGGTGATGATGGAATTGATCGGAGTGCGGGTCTCGTGGCCGAAGGAGCGGAGGAAGACGCTCTTGTGCTGACTTTTTTGGGTAAGCTCTTCATTTTTCTTGTCAAGCTCCTGATAGAGCGCAATAATACCGGCGTTGGTGGTGTCAAGCTCCCGGTTTGTTTCCTCGAACTGGGCGTTTGCCTTTCGCAACTCACCAAGAACCTCAATGAGTTCCCTGTTCTGGGCCTTGAGGCTCTGAATCGCTGACTCTTCCGATACCTCGGCGACCTGTGTCTTGATGGTGTCCAACTGTTTTTTAGAAACCTTCTTTGTCCGGGGCAGCCATTTTTTTATGGTTACCGTGGTCCCTTCCGTGGCGCTGGTCTCGATGTCAAAATCGTCCATCAGTGTTTGGGCGCCCAGCAGACCGATGCCCAAACCGGCCTGGGACTCGTACTCACCGCGCATGATGTCATCGAGGTTGTCGATGCCGCGGCCCTTGTCCTGAAAGATCATGACCAGGCCGGTGTGGCCGCCAGATTGTTCAATTTCAAAAAAAATCTTGCCGCTTTCAGCGTGCTCATAGATGTTGCGGGTTAGTTCGCTTGCCGCCGTGGCGATGCGGATACATTCCATCTGCTTGAAGGTCATGCCTTGACTGGCGCTTTTGACGGCCTGCCGCACCCTGAGGATGTCTTTTTCTTCGGTAATGATTATTGTACCGATCTGCTCCTTCATTATTCATCTCCGCTGTGAACCACGAGAAAGTTCAGCAAGCCTCTGTTGCTGAGGGGAGGGGTTTTACCTTGCCGGGCCTCCCACAATAATTGTCGCATCATCATGGCCACGGCTGAAATCTCTGAAGATAACATCGGCAATAACCACCGGGTGTTTGTTGATCAGACCTGGGTACTGGTCCAGGTCGTATTTTTCCGAAATGCCGTCGCTGCTCATAATGATTACATTGCCGATTTTCCACGGATAGGTGAAGACCTTGAAGGTGCGGATATTACTGCCGACAATGCCGTTGTAGTTGACCGGGTGGACGGGCTCCTCGGATCTAAATACCCTGGTGGTGACATTGCCGATGCCGGCATACTGCATTTTTTCGGCCTGATCATCAATCAGGGCCATGGAGATCGCCGCCCCCCTCGTCCTTTTGAGTCTTGTATGCAGTTCATTGATAATCGAGGTGAGAGGTTTTTTATAATTATCGATAAAACAATTGTACGCCTCCTGGGATGCTTTTTCCGCCTCCGGGCCGTGGCCGATGCCGTCGATGACCGCCATAAAGGCCTTGTCGTCGAAATACTGAAGGAAATAATTGTCGCCGTTATGCTGCTGGTCAAGTTTGGCCCTGCTGAAGATGCCGAAGCGTGTCCCTTTGACCAGGGCCGGAGCAATAACCTCTTTTTTCGGTACCCATTTACGGGCAACGATCACCGTGCCGATCCCCGCCTTGGCCTGCTCATAGATATCGTGCCTGCCCCGTTCGGTCTTTGAGGTGATGTCAAATTCGTCCATCATCCGTTTTACGGCGCCGAGGCCGATCCCCAAGGTGCCGCCATTGGAGAAACCATCCCGCATGGCAGTCCTGACGTCGGCAATTCCCGGCCCCTTGTCCTCGGAGATGATCTGGATGCCCGGCCTGCCCAGGTCCTCGATAAGTGAAATGATCAGCCTGCCTTCATCGGTATTGTGTTCGAGCAGGTTTTCGGCCAATTCGGATATAGCAATAGCGATCTCGCCGATCCCTTGCTCGTTAAACCCGGCCCGTCGCGCTCGCTTGGTGGCTTCCCGTTTTGCCGTGGCCACATGGGGCCAGGCAGCAATGTCTATGGATATTTCAGATGATTTGTTCAATGAAGTTCCTTTTTTTTCAGTCAATCATCCCTTCCATTTCACAATCTCCACTTGGGTCCCTTTGCCCGGCGTTGAAGTGATGGTGAACTTATCCACCAGTCGTTTGGTGCCGCCAAGCCCGTGTCCCATGCCGTTCCGGGTGGAATAGCCATCAACCATTACCTGTTCGATATCCTCTATGCCCGGGCCGTTATCGGTTATGGTAACCACCAGACCCTGTCTACCCAGCTCTTCAATAGGATCAAAGGCCAGCTCTCCCATGCCGGCATACAGGAAGGCATTTCTGGTGATCTCGCTCACCGCGGTGACCAGCCTGGTCTGGTCAACAATGGAAAAGCCCAACTCTATAGAGGCCTCCCGAACCGCATGCCTGGCCGTCAGGAGATCGACTTCGCTTTCGATATGTATCCGGTTAGCCGAGTGATTGGTCATGGTCGGCCCCGACTCGTGCTGCATTCAGATCGTTGAGAAGCTCGATCCCTGCCTCAACGTTCAGCGCCGTGTGCACTCCTTCGAGCCTGAGCCCCAGTTCAACCAGGGTAATGGCCACGGCGGGCTGGATACCGGCGATGACCGTGTCGGCGTTCATGGAAGCCGACATCTTGGATATATCCGACAGGGTTCGGCCCATGAAGGAGTCTACCATGTCCAGGGCGGAAAGCTCGATGAGCACGCCGGTGGCACTGGTCTGCTGGATCTTGGCAAGAAGATCGGATTGCAGGGTAATGGCGGTCCGGTCGTCGATGTCGAATTGGAAGGAGACGATCAGGTGATTGCCGATTTTCAGTATGGGAATTTTCCGCATGGCCTATTCCTCTACAATCACTTTCATATTGAGTTTCGCAAAGGCGTAAGCCAGTCCGTCTGCCAGGGAGGCGCGGGTCACCACGGCGCCCAGTTCGACACCCAGGTGGACAACGGTCTGGGCCACTTCCGGCCGGATGCCGGTGACCACGGCTTCGGCCCCCAGGAGCTTGACCGCGGCCACGGTCTTCATCATGTGGGTGGCCACCAGGGTGTCCATGACTGCAACCCCGGTGATATCGATGATCGCTATCTTCGAGCCGCTCTCGACTATTTTATGCAACAGGTTCTCCAGGATGACCTGGGTCCGCCGGCTGTCCAGGGTGCCGATCACCGGTACGGCCAGTATTTTATCCCAGATATTCACAATGGGGCTGGCCAACTCCATCATGGCGGCCTGCTGGTCGGTAATCAATGCCTCCCGGCCCCGGGCGTACTCCTCAAAGGTGACAAGGCCCAGTTTATCAAGCAGTTTGGATATCCTGATGCTTTCAATATTCAGTATTTCCGAGTCGGTGGTAAACTCGGCCTGCATGAGTTCGAGGATGCTGTCTTTGAGACTGAAGATAAAGGTGGCGGTCTCGGTCGGAGTATAACCCTGCCCGGCCCTGGAGCGTGAAATTTCCTGGAGCAGTTTGGTGATCGGTGTGTATTCCGTCGTGGTGATGTCTTCCAGGTTGCCGCTGCCTATGGCCTTGACAAAGGCCCGTAAAAACTCGGTGGACTGTTGTCGTAACTCTTCCTCGCTCATCAAGTCTTCACGCAGGGTGATGTTGGCAAGCTGCGCCTGGAGCCAGGCGGCAAGCAACTCTTTTTCTTTTGCCCTCAAAAGGTCTTGGATGTTTTTTGCCTTTGCCATTGTTCGCTGCCTCCTTTTGCAGGGATATTTTTTTTTGATCGCCACCAATTAATTACATTCCTACCTTATTTAAGATTATAAGAATCATTGTTCTTAGATGTACAGTAAAATAGTATGGGCCTTGCAAAAAAGCTGATTATCAGCCAGGCATTTCAAGCCTCACATTTTGTTGTCTATGGCGGGATGTTTTGGAGAAAATTCCTCTGGTCGGCCATCATGCCCAAGTAAAATCACCATAACTCTACTTTACTCATGAGTAAAATAGAGTTATGGTGATTTTACCATGAGCGAAAACAAAACAAGATATCTCCATGAACCTGTGAGCAGTGATCTTGGCGAAAAGATGGTCTTTATCGGCGGCCCACGCCAGGTCGGTAAGACGACTTTTGCTCTCTCCCTGCTTGAAAATCAGGCCAACGAAAAACATCCCGCCTATCTTAATTGGGATATACCCTCAAGCAGGCCAACTTTGTTGCGGGGGGACCTGCCGCCAGAGCAGCCTTTGGTAATCTTGGACGAAATCCATAAATTCGCCAGATGGAGGAATCTGGTAAAAGGCCTCTATGACGGTAATCGGTCAACACGATCCTTCCTGGTCACCGGTTCGGCACGCCTGGACTATTACCGAAAAGGCGGGGATTCTCTCCAGGGCCGCTATCATTATTATCGCCTCCACCCTTTCACCCTGTTTGAGCTGAACAACAATCCCACCTCTGCTGATATCGAACTTTTATTGCGCTATGGCGGTTTTCCAGAACCTTTATTGAAGGGTCAGGATGGGTTTTGGCGTCGCTGGCAACGGTAACGTATCCAGGGTGTAATCTATGAAGATATGCGCGACCTGG
>CAYUCH010000009.1:0-24549 GCA_964443295.1 uncultured Desulfobulbia bacterium
GACAATTACTTCCAGAAAAACCGGTAACTGTCAGATCGGGTCTGAATTACTACAACTTATAAAAGGTAGAATTATTTCAGTATTGTATTAATGGATTTACTTTCCCATCAGTCCTTTGCGAATCTTATCTACCCTTTTGCTTTGGTCATAGCGATCGTATTTGGGAGCACGGAAACTATTATCTGTTTTCCAAACTGCAAACATGTATCCGGAAATCAGGAGTATGAAGATGAGGACGGCGAGGACGGCTTGCTTGAAGGTTTTGCTTTTCATAGAACAATTCCCGGGACACAATACTTTATTTTTTTCGTTAAAAAAACCATACACCACATTATTACAAATGTAGAAGTTAGCAAATGTAAAATTCAGAATGCAGGATGCATATATCGGTTCAACTTAGTATGTATGAGTCGCCTGACGTTTTTGATTTGCTAGCTATATACATCTTTCCGGTACACTACTTTTACAACCACACGGTCAAATCATGATCCTGGATTGAATAAACAACCCGGTATCGCCCCTGACGGACGCGGTATTTATCATGACCGGTGAGTTTTTCACAGCCTGCTGAGCGAGGGTTCTTGGCAAGCGTACCGATGAGTATAATGATTTTTCGCAGATTCTTGTTATTTAATTTTGGCCTTTGCTTTTTCGAGAGAGTGCAGTTGTTGCTTTTGATTACTTCATAAACCAGGCAGTGAACGAAGAAGAATGTCTCGCAGGTGTTTTTTTCTTTGAGTTTCCATCATTTTTTTCTGAAAAGCTTGCTTCAATATATGTGTTTGAATGGTTCTTGCGGTTTTGTTTAATCCAATCAAGTACGGCTTCCATTGGCGATTCACCCATTCCTTCGAAACCTTCACACCTGGCAATCCATCGCCCGGCTTCAATGTCGGCCTCCACATCAAGTGAATGGCACTCAGGATTGGCGCTTTCTTGTCCATCGGATACGCAGATTTTAACCATATTCTCCCCACTCGATAATGTATAACTGTATTCAAACATTATCGCGGAGGGCAAGCGGAATGCACCTGCCATAAATACCAGTTAAGTGCAACCTAATGAACTGTGTTACGTATGAAGATGTATCATTTATAAAGCCAACCCCTTATTAGTTTCCAAACAAACCATCCAGGATCCCCTGGACTGGATCTTGGTCTTTTTCCTGCCGGTCGTCCTCTTTGTCTTTATCTTTACTAAGGGCCTTACCCAATTCTTCGAATGCCTTCTTGGTGACTGCTTCTTTGGCCTGGTCCATTACTGCCTCGGAATCAAAAGCAGGTGATGGATCGGAGAGGGATCCAGCGATTTTCAGACGCAGGGTGGATTGTCCATCTTTATTGGATAGATACTTTGCAACGGAAGACTTCTTGCGTAATTTTTCTGATAAAGGTTTGGAGAGGGTCAGCTCAACGGGCATGTCAATAGAACCATTCAAGCCTATGTTTCCTTGTCCCTTGGCCGAGACATCATCGCCATCCATATTTACCCGAATAGCGGTTTCCCCTTTGACAATATCCAGATCTCCGGCAAGTTCTTTGAAGGTGATATCATTGAGTTCGTCAAGACCGACCAGGGCTGCCACTGTTTTGGTCAACTCGGTGTTTTTCAAACCACCTTCTTTAAAGGCGAAGCTGCCCTTGGCATTCATGTTTTTGGCCAGAGCAGGCCAGGCAGTGCCGGCCCCATCAAAAGTCATGCCCAGGTCCATGGCCCCGGAGACGAAATCCGATGCTCCCTTGTAGGTTGCAGCGATGATTTCAGGCGCCTGTACTCCTTTCAATCCCAATCTGCCACTGTAATCCATGTCCGTTTTGTCAAGGTCTGCGGTCAATTCACTCTGCATCCGGCCACCGGCGACATTGGCGCCGGCCTTATCAATGGTAAATATTTTATCTTTGAGCTGATAGGAAAGCTCGAAGGAATTCATGGCCAGATTACTGTAGGCAAGTTTGGCAATGGAAATTGTACCTTGAGCGGAAAATCCTTCAGGTATTGGAGCTCCCACTGGGCCTGATGGCGCAGGAGTCTCTTCTTGTTCGGTGTCGGCGGGTTTTTCTTCCTTTTCGCCTTTTGGCAGGTTGCCCATGGCAGCCAGGATTTTATCCAGGTTCAGCACCTGGCTTGTGATATCTAGTTGCACCGCAGGGGTGGTGAGGTAATCCTTTACCTGACCTGAAATGGTAACGGTATCTCCGGCTAGACCGACATTAACTTCATAGTCCAGATCCTTTTCATTGAGAGTCCCATTCAGAGTCGTGTTGGCCTGTAGTTCACCCACAATCGCTTCGATGGCGGTTTCAATGGTGCCATTATAAGTGGGAGCAGAGAGATCTTTTCCCAGGGCTAAACTCAAATGCAGGTCGGCAGTCACCTGGGTAGGCGGGATACCTCCAGTGGCATCTTCCACCACAAGTTTGGCCTGTTGCAGGCGGACACTTTTCACCAGCAGGGAAACAGGTAAGGCACCTGGAGGGCCTGCCTCTTTTGTTTTTTCCGGAGCTGGTTCTGTGGGTTGTTCTTTTTTCTGGAGAACGGCCAGGGAGGCAAAGTTGAATTCACCCTGAGCATCGCGCGTTACTCTTACGGTTGCCTGGTCAAGGAGAACTTCTTTGATAACAACCTGTTTTTTCAGTAGCGGCAAAAGGTCATATTTAAAAACAAAGGCACCAGTGTTGATGAAGTCCGGATCGGCAGTTCCCTCCGCCTCCTTGACGATAAAATCGTTGATGACGATGCCATTGAAGAGACCAACCGAGATATTTCCCAAAGAGACCTGTCTGCCCAGGGCTTTTTCTGCCACGGGTACGACGATTTCCTTGATTCGTTCATCTGTGAGGTAATATTTGACAAAGGCGGTTAAACCGGCAAAGAGGATGAGAAGGAGAACAACTATACCAACTATTAGTTTGCCTAATTTGCCCATTTTTTCTCCTTTATTTCAGTAAGTGCAATCAGGTTCCTGATAGAGAATTATTTATCCACACATCATTGTGGACAGAGGGATTGTCCATGTCAAGGGGAAAGGTTTTCCCTTGTTGCTTCATTACTGCTTCTCCTTTAAGCAGGGATTGAAAAATTAAATCCCGGTGGCTGGTGAGAATATCGACATGTCCGGCGCCTGGAATTTCGTAAAAATGAATGTGTTTTCGATCTACATCATAAAGTTCCAGGCCCATCTCAACGGGTAGAGAGGCGTCATCTTTGCCATGGATAATGCTGACCCGGGGTGGATCAGGTTGATCAAGGATGGATTTGATAAGAACTCGGTTATCAATCTGGGCCGGCATAATGGTGGCAATGAACCAGCCCAGGCGTCTTTTCACCGCTTCTCTCAAATTATTGTATGGGGCCACCAATACAATCCGAGCAGTCTTTGATCGGGCGGCATACTGAAGCGCCGCACCGGTTCCAAAGGAATGGCCAAGGAGCGAGAGTTCCGCATCAATAGATTTCATTCCAAAATGCTCGGCAAGGGCGTTGAGGGCACCGTGGGTATTTTTATACAATTGCTCAGGATGCATACTGCCTTCTGAAAATCCCCGGCCGGGATAATCAATGAGCAGATATCCAGTACTCGGGGCTTCATCCAAATTAATAAACTGCATCCAATGTAGTGTTGGAGTCTCGATGCCGGGATAGAGAATGGCCAATTTTTCTGGGGGATCCTGGGGAGAGTTTAAAGGCGGCAAATAAAAGGCCGTCTGTGAACCTTTGTTGGTTTTAAAAGAAAGAGCAATATTGTCGGTGCGTTCACGGAATATGGCAAGCCAGGGATCATCCTGCTGATATGGGATGGGAGTGAAGCAGCCACCCAGCAATGTGGCAAAGAAATAGAGAATAAACAGTCGCAATAGTAGAAAATTTCCGGTCATGGCTCTTCATTTAACTTACTAAGTATTTGGATGAAGTTTTCCCGCTGTACAGGATCGTGCATACTTTCTTCATCTATTACCGGTAAGTGAGGAAAATGATCCATTACCGCCTGAGCAAACATGCCAATCCCGGATTTGCCGTCTTCGCCAGAAACCTTAACTTCTTTAATACCACAGGAAGGCGAACGGCATTTGAAGATAAAGCCATGCAGGTTTTTCTTTTCCAGTTCCCGGATCCGTTTTGCTGCCCAGGATTTCATTCTCTCGGTGTGGTCTAGTTGGGTCATGGTGGTGACCAGACGTGGATTTTCAGGATCTCCTTCTAATTGCATGGTCTCCCGGGGCACCGGCAGGCCACACTCCACTTCCGGACAGACCGGAACAAATTCAAAATATTGCCCTAAGGTGTCGTTGATATAGCGGTCATGTTTGTGGCCGCCGTCATAGCGTGTTTTATTGCCCAGTAAGCAGGAGCTGATGCCAATTTTGATGATTTCTTTTACCATTTGCAGTTCCTGATGGAGGATGTGACTAATCTGCTAACAGAGTACATAAAAAAGGCAGGGATTCACACCCCTGCCTTCTTGTAGAATCCTGAAAAAACACCGCGCATGAGCTGATCGTCAATTAGGATCATGAGCTGTTCCCCGTATTCATCAATGGTCGGTTCCACCTTGGTCGGTGAAATCTGTCTTGATTCCTCTTTGATATTGCGCATCAACGGAACTGGTATCGACTCTATTTTTTCTTGATGTTCCCGGTTGTTTTCTATCCAGCGCTGGCAATCATCATGGCTGCCGATATAGGTAAAGATCAGTCGCCCTGCACGTTTCAGCCCAATCAGCCTGAAACCACAGGCAAGGTCATACTTGCGGCAATTATCAAGGCGTAGTTCGCCATACCGAGTACGTTTATTCTCGGCCGAAGTATCAAGGGGATCGTGTTGCAGGCGGGCAAGAATAGCTCTTGCCCGCCTGGCCGCATCCCGCTCATTTTTGCCAGCCTTATCCATGGCCTGTAATTGTTTTTCAAAACGGCGGGTTTGATGAATTAATAATCCTTCCATGGTTACTTCCCTGTGTGGGTAATAGTATATTTGAATTTCTCAGGATCAAGCCAATCCAGGGTATTGGAGCCGATTTGGGCAAAGGGGTACATGAGGTAATTTACCGGCTGTCCAAGTTGAGGAGGATTGAGTTGCAGATCCCGACCCATTCCGAGTTTCACCCGGTAAGGATCAATGCCGCCCCAGAAATAATCCCGATACTCTCTCGTTCTAGGGGCATTTATTTCCAGGTTATGTACCAACATCATTTTTCTGACATCGGCAGGATCAACGGGCACCCAACCATGACCTGGCAAATAGAATTCTGCCCAGCAGTGCTGCCATTTGGTGATATCGGTCACTTCAGATTTTCCCTGGCGAATGCCGAATACTTCTCTGGCTGGGACACCTGCAGCCCTGGACAAGGCAACGTAAATGGAGCTGATGTCTGAACATTTGCCGCCAGGATCTTTGAGAAGAGTGCAGACATCTCCATGACCACAGCCGTGGGTGTTCGGATTCCGGTATGTGTTTTCTACGGTCCAGTCATAGATGGCTTTGGCCTTGGCAAGCACGTCATGTTTGTCTTTGGTAATTTTATCCGCCAGCTTTTTGACCTCTCCATCAATGGGACCTAGTCTGGTGGGCTGCAGATACATGGCATGGTCAGCCGAGTTCCAGGCGCTTTCCTTTTCTGGAAGATTATTTTGCTGGCGTTCTTTGCGTTCGACGTCAAAAGAAAAAGTCAGTTTTCGACTTTTGGCATTTTGGGGCCAGCGGGCATAGAGCATGGGAGTTTGGAATTTTTGATCGGTATAGACGGCCGATTCACTGAAATCTCCATCCACTTTTATCTTGTTGATTTCTTGATAATGGTCTGAGACAGGATAGGGAATCCAGAGTTGTGCTTCTTCGGCAGGTGAATGTCCTGAAAGATCAAAGTTCATAACGATGGTGCCGGACTGAGTGCCAGCAAAACAGACAGCAGTCTGAAAAATAAAAAATAAACCCAATATGATTTGTATTGTTCTCTGCATTTTGTTTCTCCTTATTTGTTGTTAACAAGCATTGCAGGATAAGGCCATTTCGCCACACCACCCTTAAGGATGGTGAGTTTTGCTACAGGCACGCCTTGGGATTTGAGGTGGGAATAGCATCTCTTGGCACCACCACCACCGCGGGGACAGACCACAACGACATCGTGACCGGTCCTTTTGAACAGAGTTATAGCAGGATCTATGCTTTGCAGGTCACTGTCTGTTTTTACAGGGAAAGCGTTGGTTTCGATGGAGTTTTGAAAATGATGGGCCGTGAATTCATCTTTGACCTGGATGTCAACAATGATGACGGGCTTATTGGTATCCAGCCATTCTTTGAATTGATCCGGCTCGAGGTAGTTGAACTTCTCGAAGACGGCTGCCACGTTAAGCAGGCAGATGAGGGACAGAGCAATAATGAATAGTCTTTTCTTGTTTACTTCAAACATGGGAACTCCTTCTTACGTTGGACCTCATATCAAGATGGATTGAATGAAGTCTGAAAAACACACGGTGCTGATAATACAGCTTGAAATGTGCTTTCATTAATGGTTTCAGGCGGCTCATTGTCCGTCTGAAACCATCGCAAAAAGGATGCGATTGGCCTGGTTTAGGCCGGAAGAATCAGGAGGGAGGAAAAACCGCCGCCAACATCACGTACCAACCCGGACCGGGTCGGTTGCCATAGTGGCATTCTCAGTAATTTCGATGGATGTTCAGCATTCGATTTTCCCCATGGTGCGACATCGCCGCACAGGATGATCTAATAAACAATACGTTACTTGAAGCGCGAAGAAACTAACAAAGGGAATCTCACAAGTCAAATGGAAATTTTAAAACACTAGGCAAAATCAGGAAAGTGCTCTTGAAGGCAGTCGGGGCAGATACTGTGACTGAAATCCGCCTCGGAATGGTCGTGGATATAGGCCTCGATCTGCTGCCAATATCCTTTATCATCCCTGATTTTTTTGCAATGGGAGCAAATGGGCAGTATTCCCCGCAGAATTTTGACTTCGGCCAGGGCTTTTTCCAGTTTCTGGTTCAGTTGATGTAATTCCATTAAATCCGCATGACGGGCGATTGCGATGGTTATGGCGCGTTCCAGATCGCCGGTTTTGGGAGGCTTGGTTAAGTATGCTGCCACCCCGGCTCCA
Source organism: uncultured Desulfobulbia bacterium (assembly GCA_964443295.1). GTDB lineage: Bacteria > Desulfobacterota > Desulfobulbia > Desulfobulbales > CG2-30-60-27 > CAYUCH01. The sequence goes on from CAYUCH010000009.1 coordinate 7,112, forward strand.
CTGGCTTTTTCTATAAATTCTTTCGTTTCATAGGCGGTGAGAATTATCACTGGAGTTGGCTGTCGTTCCCTTATCTGCTGGGCCGCTTCAATACCGTCCAATTCAGGCATCTGGATATCCATTAGAATGATATCCGGCTTCATTGTACACGCCTTGTCGACGGCTTCCTTTCCATCGGCGGCTTCAATGATATCTTCATACCCCAATTTTTTCAGAGTGCGGATAATTTCTTCACTGACTAGATAATCGTCTTCTGCGACAAGAACAACAAGTGAATGCTCTTTCATCATTCACTTCCCTCCCCATTTTTGTTTTCGGTAGCAGGAAAAGTAATATCCGCAACTGCGCCGTTTTCATTTCGAAATTCAATGGTGCCTCGCAAACTTTTTGTGACAATACCTGTGATAAGATCAAAACCTATACCTATCTTTTGGTATTTTCCAAGCAGTATTTCCTCTGGAAATCCAGGACCGTTATCATGGAAAATGATGTGCACCGTGTTGCCGGTTTGTTCAATGTCAACACGGATTTTAAACTGTGAAGGATCAGTACCGGCATGTTTGACGCTGTTGGTGGCAAGTTCATTTATCACCAGGGTAAGATGATGCGCTTTGTTGCTGTCAATCACGATACCTGCTTTACATATTTCAGGCGGATTCTCTATTCCAGATGATTGTAGGACATTTTTGATGATTTGTTCACTGAGATCGCAAACTTGTAAAGGGCGCCAATCTGCTGAAGACAACATACTATGTACAGTAAGCAATCCTTGAATACGGCCTGTCAGGTCATCCAGTAAAGGTTGGTAATAGGGGATGTTTTGCTCTTGAGCAAGGTCTTTTTCTTTATGCAGCATGCTGATAATAACTGAAAGGTTGTTTTTAACCCGGTGGTTGACTTCCTGTAATAAAACGGCTTTTGCGTTGGCAAAATTTTCCAGCTTCTTATCGGACTCTTTGCGTTTGGTAATGTCCCGGATAATTCCAGTAAAATTTGTTTCACCATGCCGTTTGAGCTTGGCCAGGGATATCTCCACCGGGAAATTAGTACCGTCCCGTCGGCGTCCTATGCTTTCATATGTTCCACCGATAATTGCTGACGCCCCGGTTTCCAGCACCCGCCTTACTCCTTCCATATGTGCTTTTTTTACTTCTTCCGCCATGATGAAAGGCAAGTGTTTCCCCATTGCTTCTTCCGAAGAATAGCCGAACATATTGGTGGCTGCCTTGTTCCACAACAAGACGTTGGATTTGTGATCCATCGAGATAATGGCATCCGTGGCTGTATCGGTTACTGACCGAAAATGTTCCTCACTGTCCCGGATGGCATTTTCCATTTTTTTACGCTCGGCGATCTCCCTTTCTAAATCCATATTGGACTGTTCCAATGCCTTGGCACGAATTGATGCTCTCTGGGCAAGCCAAACGACGGTGGCCAGGAGACCGGCCATGAGAGTCCTTTTCCAAGGACAAGACCGGGTATGACAGCCCCTGTTCCTTCTTGGGCTATTAAGGCTTGCCACAGGGCCAGAGCTATTGTGCATGCTCCGATGCCGACGGGGATGGGAAACCATTGTGGCACGACTTTTCCATGTTCCACCGCTTTTCTCCAAGCAAAAAGGAAAAAACTGGTACCGAGCATGATGAATCCAATTGCAGTATGAACAGCCATATTGGAAAGATTACCCCATCCATAAGCGGTTTCCACATCACTGAGGTATCCAAAAAACGCCACGGCCCCAAGGGCTGCAATAATGGAACTCATAATACCGGAAGCCGGAATACTTACTTTTTTATGTTTGGGGTGGGCCAGGAAAAACATGGCAATGCCACTCAGTGTAAAGCAAAAAGCCGTATTGGCAGCCATACGACCCGGGTAGGGTGTTTCAACGGTGATGTAATGCTCCATGAACAGTTGATCAAGGCCGATATTTACTCCGAAAATGTATTCGAAAAGGGATAATATACCAATGAGGCTGACAATGATGCCGAGCCAATTGGACAGCCGGCCTCCGGTTAATGGAAGTGCGAGTAGGGCAACACCGCATAGCAGAAACCCCAGGGCAGTGTTGTACTGCATGGGAACAAATGCCGGCAGCACTTGGATAAGTGTCTCATTATGGCTGTACCAGCCGATAAGCACAATACAGCCAAGAACGGCGGTGAGAGAGGCAAGGACTATAGAAATTAAACGCAGGTATTCATGGGTATGGTTAGAATTTTTCATACTTCAAAGGTACAGGAAAATTACTTTATGAGTCAAAAAAATATTTGTCAGACAATGGATAGGAAATGTTTGTAAATACTGAAGAAGAGCACCTACGAATTGAAATAGGCGACAAGGTAGGCGCCGGACAACCGTGGCAGGACTTGCTCCCACCCGCAGTAGCCCTGTTCATAGAGGAATTTGACTTCTGTAAACAGTACCAGAACTTAGTGATGCGTTTTACACGATTCCTATAAATGAAGGGTGCAAAATTCAGTGATCAGTGCTTTACGGGCTTTGAGGTTTAATCTGAAATACATGGGGCTTTGGATTAAGATTTTGACGGCGTTTCGGACGGTTTTGCGAGGTGTCATAATGTGCCCTCCCAATTTAAAATTTTCCCATGACTCATTATATCGAAAACGCCTGGGTCAATCCAGAAAATTAATAGGATTTGGGTGTTTTTTTGGATGAATATCTTGTTTGGAAAGTGCGTTTTTTCAGGGAGATAAGTCGATATCTCGGTTGCGCTGTTAAGCTCCTGGAAAATGAAGGATCACGTGTTGATAGAATTTCTCCATTGGGCATTGCCGTAGTTGAATATGCGATGGCCAGGATTCCGTAAGGACCATAGTCAGGTCGGCAAACTGAGAAGCATGAGTTATATGTTCAGTTCATTGATGGTCATACTTTAAAAGTCATATTGTGCAATTACTCCTTAAGTATCTCCGGCACGATTATCCATTGCAGGGCCCACCTGCCTTTTTCCCAGACAAGTGCAACAATCCCACCATTTTTGAATTGAATGGGGGTGATTGCTGATGTGCTGATGAGGAGGGAACCCGCCAACCTGGCCAGGTGGGGAAGATGTCCAACAAGCATGACACTGTCAGTGAATTCTTCCAGGTGGTGGGTCCAAATAAAGGGATCGTCCATGGGATTTAATCCATCAGTCTCTCTGGGCTGAGAAAGACCAAAATTCTCTGCAAGGATATCTGCGGTCTGTTGGGCGCGAAGTTTGCCGCTGTGCAGGATGCGGGAGACGTTCATGTCACAATTTTCCGCTGCAAACCGGGATACTTTAATAACATTCTGTCGGCCAATCTCAGAGAGGGATCGCTCCGGATCAATGTCTTTGGTCACTGCTTCTCCATGCTGGACAAGATAGAGGTTCATGCATGATCTCCTTATTAGTATGAATTTGTGCTTGTTATGATTATCAGTCATTTGCTATCCCAAACACAAGTTTTAATTCTTTTCCAGATAACAACTGTACTTCTGCTGCCCATAACAATGAAAAATCCACATCAAAATATGAGATTATTTCTTGACCAAAAAATAAAAAGATGTTTTGGTAACACGAAATTTGAAAAGGTGTTACCGGAATGCTGAAACGATTTTCCATATCCCTTGAAGAAGATTTACTTGGTGAATTTGACCGATATATTTCTGAGCATCATTATGACAATCGCTCGGAAGCTATCAGGGACCTGATCCGCAAGGCTCTTATCAAAAAGGAATGGGAGGCGGATAAAAGGGTGATGGGTGTGATAACACTTGTGTACGATCACCACCAGAATCTTCTGCAGAAGCGGGTGACTGATGTGCAGCATGATTTCCATCACCACATTGTCTCTACAACCCATGTCCATATGGACCATGACAATTGTCTTGAAGTGATTGTTGTGAAGGGGCAGGCCGGGGAAGTTCAGGAGCTTGCCGATAGGTTGCTTGCCCTGCGCGGGGTTCGAGAGGGAAATCTTGCTGTGAGTAGTATAGGCAATGAACATCATCATTGAGGGATGGTGGTGTGGTTTTTTTTGTTTGGTAGTAATACGAAAATAGTATTCGTAATAATTGCAATTTAGGTTTCAGGAATAAAGATATGTCCAGTGAAATAACACTTCTTATGCTTACGGCTGCTTCCATTGGTTTTTTTCATACCATTATGGGGCCTGATCATTATCTGCCATTCATTATGATGGCTCAGTCTGGACAATGGTCAAGAAAGAAGACAACCATTGTCACCCTTCTGTGCGGCATTGGTCATGTCTTGAGTTCGATCTTCCTTGGATTCATCGGTATTACTTTTGGCATTGCAGTTTCAAAATTGGAGTTCTTTGAATCCTTTCGAGGCAATATTGCGGCCTGGGCTCTTATCGCCTTTGGATTGGTATATTTGGTCTGGGGAGTAAGACAGGCATGGAAGAACAAACCCCATACCCATTTTCATTCCCATGGTGGTGATAAGCACGCCCACACCCATGTTCATACCGATGACCATAGTCATGTTCATGGTCAAAAAAAGAAGAGCATTACCCCGTGGGTATTGTTTGCGATTTTTGTTTTCGGTCCCTGCGAGCCATTGATTCCTCTATTGATGTATCCTGCATTCCAAAGCAGCATGTTTGGTGTTGTGCTGGTGAGTTTGGTATTCGGTTTGGTAACCCTTGCCACTATGCTTGGTATGGTCCTTGTTACCACCTATGGAATTGAACTCATCCCCACTAAAAAGATGGAGCGCTATACCCATGCTTTTGCCGGGGCTACCATATTTTTTTGCGGCGTCTCTATCCAGTTTCTCGGGCTGTAGCATTAATCTGTAATGACCTTTCTCCAAGAGTAGAGGCCTCTTGTTTCAATGCTTCTGTTCTAGCTTGTTTCCCTTGCACACCTATTCCTTACGTGTAAAGCGGCTTTTATTCATCTCGCTAAGTGCTTACTTGAAAAGCGAATGCAGTTTCTCAGACTGGAATTTTTTTTTGGTAAAAACTACCCCCAAACTGTCAGTGTTGACAGCTTGAAATATTGGGAATTCCGCATTTCCGAAATTCCGGGTTCCCGGAAAAAAAACCGGAATTGAGGAATATATTTTGTTGTTTTGGTCTTGTCCAAGAGTGGTTCACATTTCCCCCCCTCAAAAAAAAATCTAACAATTATTTAACTGGTACAAATCTGATTCAAATATTTGTGTTCGATTTTTCAGGAGGTTGCCAGGTAATTTAGAATATCAATAAGCTTTTGTTAATTATTTCGTTGAATTCTGAAGTTCAGCGTTTTGTGATGTTTGGCTTGAAAATTGCACATCTTTAGCCCTCAAGTGTAAAGGTTCATTTGAATTCATAGCGATTCTCAATAACCAAAGGAGGAAAAGCGAAGAAAGAGAAAAGGAACCTGAAATAATATGACAAATTGTAGTTTGGTAAAAATGAATGAGGACTAATCGGATTTATTAAATAGACATAATGGGAGAGAACGATGACAAGATTGAACATGATACTTTGGGGAAAAGGCTATTTACGGAAATCACTTTCCATAATTCTTCTCGCAATGGTGTTCTCTCTTAACAACGTCACATTCAACCCCTCCAAGGCCAATGCCATGGATTTGCCATGTGAAGAATGCTGCTCAAGCGGCATCATGAATATGATGACCTCAATGGGTATGATGGCTTATGATATGGCTGATTTCATGAGTGGTATGTGTCAGATGATGCCTTTTTTTGGGATGTTCTGTCCCGATCTTGATCAGATGGCCGGTGAATTTTTTTCCGGTGTCCTTGATGACCCCGAACTTACATTAGACATGATGTACTGTGCCGATGGCAACAGTGCAATGCTTTCACTCATGATGAAAGTCCTGGACGAGAATCCTGAGTTGATGCGGAAAATGGCTTACATCATGAGCCTTAATGAAAGTGAAGATGCCTGTCATTTTACTGAGAAATTTACTGACATGGCTCTCAATCACGACAATCTGGCCAATTTCTTTTTTGCCAAAATCGATGATAATCTCTATGAAAGCTTGACCTATTCCATGCTGTGTGAGGACAGGCAAACTACAGAGAATGTCGCTCTTCTTATGGAAGAAAATGCCGAAGAGCAAATGCAGCCGGATACACGTTTTGCTCAAGTTTTTATGAATATCGGCTTACCGGACGACGATAGCGACGGCAACGAAATGTCCAATGAGCGTCTTTTTTATTCTGTATTTGGCAATATCAACGCAGCCAATAGTTTTTTAAATGGCATGGAAAAACTTGAGCCTCAGATAATGGGCGCATTCATGAATTATATCTTCCTGGGAACGCAGGATGTTCCTGAAGTTACATGTGAATGGTGGGAAGAACAGTATTATGGCTGTGAGCCCCAGGCCGCAGGGCAGCTTACTCATGAGAACCAGCAGTATCATAATATGTATGCCCTTATGACAGGATTTAATGAGAATATTGCCCCTGGTTATGACGAGACTCTGCCTCCTGATCCCAGTTCAGATGTGCCTGCAAATGCACTTTTTGGGCGGATGATGGGAATGATGATTGATGGCGAAAATAATGTAACTCCTTATGGAAAGTCATTCTTCTCAGCGATTCTTTCTACTGGTGATGAACCACATTGTTTTGTGCCTTCTATTGATATTATGGCAATGATGCTGGATATGATCACCAATCAAATGATTCCGCTCACGTTTTCTGATTTGTTTCCCTTGATGGCGGAACTTACGAATCCTGATGCACCCTCGCCCCGAGAGTTTTTGACCGGTAGTGGTGAAGCTCTTAATAGTTGTGAAACTCCTGAACCAGTGTGCAGTGCTGATGATCTGTCCGCCTGTACCACCGCAAGTTTATGTTCCGATGCTGGCTTGAATTGGTGTGATGGTGCTTGTCAGGTTGCCTCCTGCCCTGTTGATCCAGTATGTGATAGTGATCATCTAGACCTGTGTAATACGACCTCAGCATGTACCGCGGCAGGTGGGTATTGGTGTGAGGGGCAGTGCAACGCCGAAGATTGCTACGTGGAGCCGGAGTGTGATGGAAACAATCTGGATTTATGTGATACGGCAAACGAGTGTTCATCTGCCGGCGGATACTGGTGTGACAATAGTTGCTCTGCAAATGACTGTCCGGTACAGCCGGAATGTGATCAAAACAACCTGGATCTCTGTGATGCCGAGGGAGAATGTAATAATGCCGGTGGCTACTGGTGCAACAACAGCTGTTCTGCCGATGATTGTCCAGCACCTGTCTGCGATGCTAATAATCTTGATCTTTGTATAACAGAGGCCACATGTAATAATGCCGGAGGATCATGGTGTAATAACTCGTGCTCAAGTGACGCCTGTCCGACCTCTGATGTCAATCTGGCACCAGACGCCCGAACTTATGCCTCAAGCTGGTACTCTTGGGATTACAGCGCTGGCAATATCAACGACCTTAATTCCAGTACAATTTGGTCTTCACGCTCTATTTACTCCTCGTATTACAGCGAATATGTAGAGCTTGATTTTTACTCGGAACAGTCTGTCAGCAGAGTTGTGATTGACTGGCACGACGATTATCTGGCCGGTACTTTTTCTGTGCAAATACAAGATCGATATGGTCGATGGCAAGAAGTGTACTCTACTTCCTCAAATCGTTCCGGTGCATCTGTGATTAATTTCTCTACAGTTTCAGCGAGTGCAGTAAAAATTGAGATGCGGAACACAAATAAACGGTATTATGCCATTCGCGAAGTTGAGATATACTGATAATAACTGTTGGTAGATAAAGAGCAAAGCCCTCCTGTTCACGTTTCGTGACAGAGAGGGCTTTGTTGTTTTTTTGTGACATGCTTATGGCTGCTTTAATTGACCATACTGTTTGTATTCTCCATGACAAAAAAGGCGGAACCAGGCAAGCACGGTAAAGAGCTTGGCAATTGTCTCGAAATAATAGAATTTCCCTTTATCGTATTCTTTTAGCAGAGTATTTATTTTTTGTTGATCAAAATAGTCCATCCCACAATGGGCTACATCATGAAGCATCGGTAAAATGACATCCCTCAGTCCTTTTTCCTTTCGCAGCCATACCTCTCTCTGTTGATACATCACAGGGTTTCTTGGATTTATGTGGCCGTGTGAAATTCTTTGAACGTATTGGATGATTTTGTCCTGAAAATGACGATATTTCTTCGTTTTTTTGATTGTCTCCTGGGAAGCGTACAGATTATGTCCGGTTGATGCCCAGGGAATTGATGCGAGGTTTGGAAAATGTCGTCGATAGAGTTCTTTGTAAAGCGTATGATGTAAACGTAGTTCTGCTGGAATGATGCAGAAAAGGTCAAAAAGCGCGTCATCCACAAAGGGAATAAGGTCGTGAAAAAAGTACTTGTTCACAGTAATTGCTCCCTGCATTCGAGGGGCAAAATTCTTAGGGCCGATAAAAGTTGCTTTCTGGTCGCAATAAAGCCTATGCCTTCGTTCAATCTGGAAGCGATCCCAGAACAGCTTTTTACTCAATCTTGTGAAATGTTGAACTGCAGCATCAGTGAGGAAAAGGTGTAGGTTCTGATGGTCGAGGGTTGCAAGAATGTCTTTGCGCACCACTTCTTCATCGTCCACTTCATGAATATCATGTTTTTGAATGAAATGTCCGGTGCTGAGGGAATGATGAGCTCCTATAATGCCGTTTATAAATGGGAACTTGCCGGGGCCGAGTGCTTTGGCAATACCAATTAGATGTGCATTACGAAAACTCACTTGGCTTTCGTTCATCCAGACAGCCTGCAAGGCATGTTCAGACATCCAATCCGGATTTATTTCTATGAGTTGGTGACGGTGGGCCAATCCAAGTTCTTTGGCAACCTTTTGGGCAATGAGATAATCGGTGCAACCAGACCATCCATGGGTATAAAGATGCAATTCTTCGGGATCGCATTGGATGAGCTTGAGGAGAAGGCGAGAGTCTAAACCACCGGTGAGAGGGAAAACGATTTTCTGGTATTTCCTCTGAGGTAAACGGTTGCTCAGAGAATCTCTGAAAAGCTCCAGTCCTTTGTCGATAAAAAATGATTCAGGTTTGTCATAATCTGGTTGATATTGCGGGTGCCAATATGTCTTGATGGTTACCTCATTTTCTTTGGCAATGAGGTAGGATGCCGGTGGAAGAAGGGAGGCCTTTTTGATAAAGGTGCTTTCCGCAATGTATGCCTCTGTAGAGAAGAAAGTTGCCAAAGCTTCTTCATCAATGGAAGTGTCAAGCTTGTCATAGGGGAGAAAGGCTTTTGTTTCAGGAGCAAAGAGTAAGACGTTTTGATCATGATAATAAAAGCAGTGTTTGAAACCTGAGCGGTCGTTATATAACAGAAATTTTCGGTTTTTATTATCTGATATGGCAATATTGAAAAAGCCTGAAAGACGATGAATGAAATTTTCGCCATCAGCTTGATAGAGGGTGAGAATTTTTTGGGCCAGGGCAGACTCTTCTGGGGCTACCAACTCTCCATCTATTTTGAGACCATGACCTTCAAAAACAAGTGCATGATCTGTATTCTCGTATAGCCATGATGTATCCTGAAAGAATGGTGAAGTGGAAACAATGCCAAAAGATTGTTCAGGCGTGCACAATGAAGCTTTTCCATACCAGGATTGATGCAGGAGAAAACTCTGCATTTCTGCACACATTTTTACCGGATCGTAAAGCCTCTTTTTATCAAGTATTCCAAATATTCCCGGCATGTAATATTCCTTTTTCGAGCATTTTGGAAAAAGCATGGCAATACACAGTTTTTTGCCCCTATATAATCCATTCAAGTTATCAGGATGGGCTTGGAAATGCCAGAGTCCATTTGGGTAATAATCAAGCGATGACATGTTAAACATACTTTTCAGTATGTTTGAAATCTTGATTGATGTACTATTCAGCCATTGTTTGCTTGTATGCGTATCTCATCTCTTTCAAAATGGCTTCATAGAAAATCATTAGACCAATGGTGGATCATTAAAGAATGACCTTTACCAGCCATGTGAAATCCGTAGTTCGGCATGGAGTGATATACAGCGGGGCCAGTATTCTGGCCAAGGCTGTTGGTTTCATCATGTTGCCGGTCTATGCCCATTATCTTCATGGTGAGGGGTACGGAATCATCGGTATGATCGATGTGCTCCTGTCTATTCTGGTGGTTTTCGCAGGGTATGGTATTACCGGTGCAACCCGGAGGATTTATTTTCAAAGGGAAGGAGAAAGAAATAAGAAAGTCCTGATTTCCACAGCATTGTTCATGTTGTTCGGTCTTGTGGTTGCTCTGACCATACCAGGTATTATTTTCAGTAAACAACTCGCTTGGCTGGCCTTTGGCAAAGATGATATGGGCTATGTTATTACCCTTGCCCTGCTTACCTTTATTGCCACCATGACATTACAAAACAGCGAGGGATATCTGCTTATAAAAAAGTATTCCATGCTTGTTTCTACTTTGTCGCTTCTGCGATTGATTGTAGGGCTCTCTTTAAATATCTATTTTATTGTTTATCTCCAGTGGGGGGTGGTTGGATATCTCTACTCAGGTTTGATCACCGGGTGGATATTTACCATCATTGTCCACTGTATCGTGTTTGCGGAAACCGGCTATCATTTCTGTCGTGAAGATGCAGAGGAGATATTGCGTTTTATTCTGCCCCTTATTCCCGGCATGATCGCCACTTTTATCCGAGACAACGCCTGCCGGGTGATCCTGCGATCTTTCCTTGGTCTGGCTGTTCTGGGCGCTTATGAAATGTTGTTTAAGTTTGCAACGTTAATAGGGGTATTTGTCACAGATCCATTTATGAAAATATGGGGCGTTCAGCGACTTGAGGTTGCAGACCAGACTGAGGGGCCAGATGTAATCGCTCGGATGTTCACCATTCATTTAGCAGTTCTCCTCTTTTTCGGACTGATTCTGGCAGTTGAAATACCGTTATTTTTGCGATTACTTACCCCGGAAGAGTTTTGGCTTTCAGGCTATGTCGTGCTGATTGCCGTTTTTTCACGTATTTTTGTTGCTTGTTATTACCATCTCTGGTTTGGCCTGGTTTACGCTAAAAAAACCTTTGAAATGTCTAAAATAAATATCTGGATTATGTTTTTTGATGTGATTTGCGCCTATGTGTTGATTAAATATTACGGACTATTTGGTGCTGTAATTCAAGGAAGTGTGAGCAATTTACTGAAATGTGTATTGGGCTTCTACAGCGGCAGGAGGTATTTTGCCATCCAGTTCGAATGGCTTCGCATTGTCAAAATAACGGCTTTTGCTGTGCTTCTCTTCTTTGGGATAAATTCTGTTTCCGTTACCATGGTCCACGGCCTGCCGGCCTGGATTAATCTCAATGTCGGCCCGGCTGTTGAAATGATTCTCAATTTTCTGCGTCTGGACTTGTTCCGGGATGGGAAATTAGTTGCCTATATGATGAAAAACCTTCCCCTGGTCTTAGACGGCTGTATTAAATTTGCTCTCAGCTTTGTATTTCTGGCAGGTTTGGTAGCGGGCAATGTCATCCCCAGGCAGAAATTACTGGGCCTGTGTCGGACAAGATCGTTTGCTGCTTTCTTTCGCAGATAGTTCCCTAGAGAATTTTTTCATAAAAACTCTGCAGGTCTTTATCAATGAATTTATCCAACCTGGAAAGGTTTCTGGAATGGCTTTGGTTGAGCAGGTCAAGGGAAGATGCTCTGGAAATAAGTTCCATGACCTGTTCTGAGGTTTTGGACCAAAGATGTTCGCGATATGAGGTGTCAATATTAACCAGGGATTCAGGATCTGACAGAGTATTGCGAATATAGCGTGGAGTGAGCCATTTGGTGCTATAGATGCCCATGCCAAGAAAGGGCAGGATTAAGCCAACTAAGGGCAGGGCCATGAGGTGATAGGGGACCGCACCGGAAAAGAGGGAGGGAAGAAAGGTTGTCTCGGGAAATCCGAACATCTGTTTGCATATTATATCAATAAAGAGAAAAAGCAGAATGGCAATGCTGGTCGTGGTCAGCAAGCTTTTACCAATGAGCTTTCTTCCTTCCTGGCAAAAATTGGTCATGGCCTCAATAACGAGATACAGCTCATTGGCCTGCCGGTCAACATCTTGCAATATATGACTGATCTGCAATTTGGGAGCGGCAAGTATCTTTTGTTTCAACTCTTTACGTTCATCCACCCACAGGCCCAAGACATCCGGCTCTGAACTGGCTTCAGGAGAAAAGGTAAGGAATATTCTTGGGATATCTTTGCGACCGGTCATCTGGGAGAGATTCCAGCACAAGGTGCCATAGGCCCTGACCAGATCACCAAGGTTGTCACATTCGTCAATCCGATTCATGACAAACACAATACGGTCTTCCATGGCACTGTCCGGCAAGACTTTGCGAATAGTATCGTATGTCTCTTTAATGGTTCCGGCTTTATGGGGGTCAAACATGAGAACAACGAGGTCAGCCAGTTTGGCCAATTCACTAACCACACCAGGGTAGTCATAATCCCGGTCTTTTTCCGTCACCGAGTCAAGCATGCCAGGGCTATCGATAATGGCCAAGTCTGAAAGGACAGGGGTGTCCAGCAACTTCATTTCAAAATGGGCAATGAGCTTTTCACCAAACTCCTTCAAAGGAACAAAGGGGAGAGTTTCATCGCCAATGACGGTGGCACCGGGGACGGAGTGGGCGGCAAAGTTATTTGGATCTGAGGTGATCACCGTGAAACTGTCGTCAGTTGGTGCCTGGCCAGTGCGTTGAATTTCTTGGCCTACCAGCTCATTTATCAGGGTCGATTTGCCAGAGGAAAAATTCCCAAGGATTAACACAATCGGTTTCCACTTCAGAATACTTTCCAATTCAGTGGGGTCGAAATTGTATTGTTTGTAAAGGGGAGAGAGTCTTTTTTTGACGAGTTTCTGAATGTCTCTTTGTAAACGTTGGTCATCCATATGAAGCAAGCCTGTATGTGTTGCGTGTTAACTGCTCTTTACCAGCAACTACCGGATTTTTTTGTTTGTGGCTACTGGTGTTGGCGAGAGAGATTGAATCATTTTTACCCCATTGGACATAATTTTTCCTCAATTATTCTTCAGCTTAGATGACCATTCTGATACCAGGTTGTTTTTTCAGAGAGGAATAAATGTCATTTCGTGATTTTTCATCAGCAACTTCAGTTTCAAGGGTATAGGAATGATATTTCCCGCCGGAGGATTTTTTTGAGTAGGCAATGCTATATGTTTTATCTGTTAAAATACGTGGAGCAGCTTCCTCCAACGCATTTTTGTCTTGTCCGATGATCTTATACTGCCAAAGGCAGGGGTATTCTATCTCGTTGGTTTCTTGCATGGTTTGTATTCCGGTAATTGATAGAGAAGTGTCAGGGACATAAAGTGAGTAAAGATTGCATGTGTATAAGGGTAAATAGCTGCTGATAATTCGGCATGCCGCACTGGTACCAATTGCAGCATAACCCTTTGCCAACTGCGGAAGAAACGAACAAAGAAGAACTTAGTTTATCTCTCCATCCGTTGTGTTATGGCGAATAAAGAGCTTGAGTTGTGTCTGCTGTTCTGTGGTCAAGTCTCCAAATCGTACTCCACAGCGACGCATAATTATCTGGCTGTATGGAGACTCATTTTCAATTATGGTATCCGAAACTGTTTCAAAAGGGATACTGTCCAGAAAAAAATCTGCATCGCCAAAAAGGATATCAAGTTGTGATGATTCCTGGTACCATTCTTCACCTTCAACATAGGAGAAGCTGAGGCCTCCCATGCTTATGTCATTAATTCTTCCGGGAATAATGGATTTTCGGCTGAATACGGTATATGCGCCTGCTTTGGCATTGAACCTGGTGTGCTCACGACGTTCTGAATGATCTGTGCTGGGCATTGTCTTCTATGCCTCCTCTTTTTCATCTTCGCAAAAAAACAGTGTTTTTGCTTGAGAGATCCTTGGAGTATTTATATAAAGATTACCACAAGTTTATTACACCATAGACAGTATTACTTTGTCAAATGAAAATATGGGAAATAAATGGACCATCTCAGTTGATTTTTTTTTAACCATATCGGATAGTTGTATCTGAAAATTTCATGTTGAATTTAGAGTTCTTTTAAGGAGGGGCTTCGGCTCGAAAAAAGGTGGTAAAAAGCCCGGTTGATCATATCAAATATCTGCATCTGGAACAAAGTGTTGCGGAGTTAGATTTTACAAAAAAAATTTTACAACGGTGCTCACATTTACCGGTGACGATAATTGCTGACCGGAGTGTGCCTGAAATCACCTTGGAAGAATATCCCGCCAGCTTGCATGAAGGGAAACGACATCTTCTTCTTTGTCAAAATCGCGGTGCATTTTTAAAATCCTGCCCAGCCACCCGTGAATACCGATGTTGTGATTATCAGGTCATCAATATAGGTATGAACTGTCCTATGGACTGTGTTTACTGCATCTTGCAGGCCTATCTTAATAATCCATGGCTTTCATTTTTTATGAATGTTGATGATGTGCTTGTCGAACTTGATGAGGCGTTTTCTGATAATAGCACTGATTTTAGACGGATAGGGACTGGAGAATTTACCGATAGTATGGCATTGGACAGCATCACCGGGCTGAGTCAAATATTGGTCGAATATATGAGCCGCCAGACCAGCGGTGTTCTTGAATTGAAAACCAAAACAGCTGAAATAGCCAATCTGGAAGGATTGGCTCATAATGATAAGACTATTGTGGCTTGGTCATTAAATAGCAGGTCCATAATGCTTACCGAAGAATTGCGCGTAGCATCACTGGAAGAGAGAGTTGACGCAGCGCTGCAATGCGCACAATGGGGGTATAGATTGGCATTTCATTTTGATCCCATTGTCTGGCACACTGACTGGCAGCAAGGCTATGGAGAGACAATTGAATACTTGTTTGCACGTATTCCAAAGGACCGCATTGCCTGGATTAGTATGGGAGGATTAAGATATCTTCCAAAACTAAAGGCAATTGCTGCTCAACGCTTCCCAAACAGTAAAATCTTTTTTGAAGAATTTGTTTTAGGTCTCGATGGCAAGCAAAGGTATTTCAGGGATCATCGAACGGAAATGTATACATTTGTGGGCCATGAAATTATGCGCCATAAGGCTCCAGAAACCTGTCTGTATTTATGCATGGAGAGTGATGAAATATGGCAGGAGGTCTTCGGCTATAGGCCAGAAGAAAAAGGTGGGTTGCCAGGCATGCTTGATAATGCTGTCCGTCAAACAGCCTGATTTTTTATTTTGAGGTTCTTAAAAGGCCGCATTGATTTTGTCGGTCAATGGGCTTATATAATTGCATGATACGTAAGTGTTGTTGCATTCTTTTTTTAGAATGATTAAGTCTGGAATTCTGCATTTAGAAGTTTAAATAACCGGCCTGATCCCATAATTAATAAGAGGAGAGATAATGATTAATAAAGCAATTCTCATCGGTAACCTTGGTGCGGACCCTGAAGTACGATACACCCAAAATGGCGCAGCTGTAGCGAATTTTCGTCTTGCCACTACTGAAGTTTGGAAGAAGCAAGACGGCACCAAGGAAGACCTTACCGAATGGCATAGAATAGTTGCTTTCGGAAGGCTCGGTGAGATCTGTGGAGAATATCTGTCCAAAGGATCTAAGGTCTATATTGAAGGCCGGATCCAGACACGGGATTGGGAAGACAGGGATGGCAATAAAAGGTACACAACAGAAATTGTCGCCAGAGAAATGAAGATGCTGAGTCCAAGAGGTGCTGGCGGCGGTGCCGGGGCTAATGCAAATGGAGCTCCAGAAGAACCTCCATTTCCTGAGCCGGTGATGGGAGATGATGTACCGTTTTAGGTCGTTTTAGAGGTTTCAGGTTGGTTATGTAGTACATTCTTTCTAAACCATTGAACGTTGAATCCCTGAACCTCTGAACTTTGAACCGTTAACCTCTGAACCTGGACGTATTTTTCTACAATGGATTACTATGAATTGCTTGGCCTCTCAAAAGGGGCCACGGATGATGAATTGAAAAAGGCCTATCGCAAGTTGGCCATGAAGTATCATCCCGATCGAAATAAAGATAATAAAGAAGCTGAAGATAAGTTCAAACAAATCAGTGAAGCCTATGCCGTGCTTTCCGACAAAGAAAAGCGCCAGATGTATGACACTTATGGGTCAACTGATTTTCAGCAGCGTTTTTCCCAGGAAGATATTTTTCGCGGTTCTGATTTAGGTTCTATACTTCGGGAATTCGGTATTAACTTTGGTGGTGGACAAGGAGCAACCTTCCATACCAGTGGCGGCATGGGAGGTTTCGATTTTGACGATCTTTTTGGTTCCATGGGGGGAGGCCAGCGGGGTTTCCATTCTCACCATCGATCCGGTCCTCAACCCCAGTCGATAAAAGGAAGTGATCTGCAGTTGGAGCTTCCTATCACTTTGGAAGAGGTGCTTTCTGGTGCCGAAAAAACAATAGCACTGGGGCGTGGCCAGGACGCGGAAAAAGTATCTGTTAAAGTCCCGGCTGGTATTGAATCCGGTAAGAAATTACGAGTAACAGGCAAGGGATCCCCTTCACCCATGGGTGGACCTTCAGGAGATCTTTATCTGCTTGTCAAAGTGAATCCCCATCCCATTTTTAGCCGCGAAGGCAAAGATCTTGTGGTGGAGCGCACCATTAAGGTTTCTGAGGCATTATTGGGAAGTGAAATAAGTGTGCCAACTGTGGATGGTAAAGAACTTAAGGTGAAAATACCGGCTGGCACGCAACCCAATTCAAAACTCCGCCTAAAAGGAAAGGGTGTGCCGGAAAGGCCTAAAGGACCACGGGGAAATATGTTTGTCCGTATTGTTGTGGAACTGCCCAAAAAGTTAACGAAGGAGCAGAAAAAGCTTGCTGAAGACCTGGCTGAACAAGGACTGTAGGTTCCCTCATTTTTTCCTTTGAGTTTCAAACGTATTGCCGTTCATGGTCCAATAAATATTGTTTCATTTTGAGCCCATAGGCATATCCCGTTAAATTTCCGGCTGTACTGATGACTCTGTGACAAGGCACAATAATGGGAATGGGATTTCTGTGCATGGCCTGGCCAACAGCACGATATGCTCTTGGCCGGCCTGATTTTTCCGCCAGCCATTTATATGATGCAGTTTGACCAAAGGGGATGTTTTGGGTTTGCTGCCAAATATGATACTGAAAAGGTGTACCGCTCATTTTTAGTGGAATCGTGAAGTTGAGAAGTCTTCCTTGGAAATACGCCTCTAACTGTTCTGATGCCTCTTGAAGCAGCGCAGAAGTTTCTGGTTTTTCAATTTGAGATGAAGGTTTGGTGAGCAGGGTGATGGAGAAGAGATTCTCCTCGTTTCCTGTCAATTTTAACATACCAACTGGAGTATTAAGAAAGGTCTTGAAAAGATGGTCCACGCCTTTTCCTTGGTTGGAATTGTCTTTAAAAACAACGTGCATTACAGT
>CAYUCH010000009.1:24649-52770 GCA_964443295.1 uncultured Desulfobulbia bacterium
ATAAAGCCGAGTCGAGCAGCTTGTCTGCTCCAACGAGACTTATGCCCTTGCGGTATAAAGCCGAGTCGAGCAGCTTGTCTGCTCCAACGAGACTTATGCCCTTGCGGTACAGATGTCAATCTGAATTTAACCAACGATCATTTTCGCACTTTTCGCGAATGGAGGAAATAAGATGGCTGAAGGATGCAAAAGTAGTAGTTGTGGAAGCAAGGGGGGAAGCTGTGGCGCTCCTAATGCCGCTGCAGCCCAGCAAGAAACGGCAATAAAGACGTCACTCGGAAAAATAAAGCAAAAGCTTTTGGTGATGAGCGGTAAAGGAGGTGTGGGGAAGTCAACTGTAGCCACTAATATGGCACTTGGGCTGGCCCAAAGAGGCTTTAAAGTTGGCCTGATGGATGTTGACTTGCACGGCCCTGATATTTGTCGAATGCTGAGCCTTACCCAGAATCTTCATGAGTCTGAAGACAAGGGGAAAGGAGGACTGATTCCTCCCATGCTTTATAATGACAAGTTAAAAGTGATTTCCCTTGAGTATCTGATGGAAGATCGTGATGATCCCATTATTTGGCGAGGACCATTGAAGGTTGCCGCCATCAGGCAATTTGTAGGCGATATCGATTGGGGAGAATTGGATTATTTGATTATCGATGCACCTCCAGGAACAGGCGATGAACCATTGACTGTTGCCCAAACTATTAAAGATGCGCAAGCAGTGGTCGTTACTACTCCTCAAGAGGTTGCCTTGGCCGACGTAAGAAAATCCATAAATTTTTGTCGTCAAGTCGATATGCACATTCTTGGAGTCGTTGAAAATATGTCCGGTTTTGTATGCCCCCATTGCCAGGAAACGGTTGAAATCTTTAAAGCCGGGGGCGGTCAGAAAACCGCAGGTCAATTTGGTTTAAAACTTCTTGGCAAAATCCCCATGGACCCTCAGGTTGTAATTGGTGGAGATGCCGGTATGCCCTATCTTACGTCGGACAATGAAAGCCCTGCCATAGAGGCATTTCAGGCCTTGTTAGATCAAGTTGAGGCCAATGTCAGTGGGAAAAAGATAAGTTTGGATAATGCTGATTGCGGGTGTGGTTCAACCTGTGATCCGAACAAATGTGATTGTTAATACAACTTGAGTTTGAAGGAGAAATATGAAAGTCAATGCCTTGACCGTGGGGTCCATGTCAGTTTGTTGTTACGTTGTTTCTTGCGAAGAAACCGGCGAGGCCATGGTGATTGATCCGGGTGGAAATGAAGATGACATTCTGGCTCTATGTGAAAAAGAAAAGGTAAAGGTCAAATATATTGTTAACACCCATGGCCATCCAGATCATGTGTGTGGTAACAAAAAAATTAAAGAAGCCACCGGTGCCGACATTGTCATGCATGCTGAAGATGCAGATTTTTTTGGCCGGCCAGAAGTTACAGAGTATTTTTCATTACTGGGCATGACCCCCTCACCACCGGTTGACAAAACAGTAGTTGAGGGCGAGATGATTACCATTGGTAATGAATCCTTGCAAGTTCTCCATACTCCAGGGCATACACCTGGTGGCATGTGTCTTTATCAAGCACCCAACTGCTTCACCGGTGATACATTATTTGTAGGTGGAGTGGGGCGTACCGATTTTCCAGGCGGTGATACCTCCACATTATTAAAAGCCATAGAGGAAAAATTACTTACCCTCCCTGATGAGACAGTTGTTTGGCCCGGACACGGTTATGGTGGTGATACTTCCACCATCGGTGAAGAAGCTCGTTCCAATCCATTCCTCAGAGGAGGAGGCTTCTAAATGCGGGAAGTCGTCCTTGGCACCGCGGGTCACGTAGACCATGGCAAGACAAGCCTGGTAAAAGCTCTGACCAATATTGATACCGATCGTCTTAAGGAAGAAAAAGAACGGGGTATTACCATTGAACTGGGTTTTGCCTTTCTGGATCTTCCCTGCGGACATCGGTTGAGCATTGTCGATGTCCCAGGCCATGAACGTTTTGTCAAAAATATGGTTGCAGGAGCTGCCGGCATTGATCTTGTGGCCTTTGTTGTGGCTGCTGATGAGGGAATAATGCCCCAGACCAGGGAGCATTTTGAAATTTGTCGGCTTTTGGGTGTAAAACGCGGCATGGTGGTCATCACCAAAAAGGATATGGTGGAGCCGGACTGGTTGGAGCTTGTCCAGGAAGAATTACACGGATTTCTCGCTGATAGTTTTCTTGAAGAGGCTCCCATGGTTGCTGTATCTTCGACAACCGGGGAAGGCATTGATCAGGTTAAAGAAATACTCGATATGCTGGTTAAAGAGAGTGACTTCAGTGAATCATTCGGGCCTTTCAGATTGCCTGTCGATCGGGTTTTTTCCATGAAAGGTTTTGGTTCAGTAATCACCGGTACCTCCATTTCCGGGCGCTGTAAAATTGGCGAATCCATAGAGGTTTATCCAGAAGGGCATCAAGGGAAGGTCCGTGGTATTCAAGTACATGGCAATGATGAAAATGAGGTCGAGGCAGGTTTGCGGACTGCCATAAATATTCAGGGCCTTGATAAAGAACTCATTCACCGTGGGGATGTCGTGGCAACCCCTGGCTGTTTACAGCCTTCCTATATGCTGGATTGTGATTTCCTTTTCTTATCCAGTAATGCCAAACCTTTGAAAAATCGAACCAGAGTGCGGGTTCATTTAGGCACTGCCGAAGTCATGGGGCGGGTCGTACTTTTGATGAATGAGACCCTCGAACCAGGTGGGCGCACCAATGTTCAGATTCTATTAGAAAGTCCCATTTGTGTATGGCCCGGAGACCACTATGTTGTGCGGAGTTACTCGCCGGTAATAACAATCGGTGGAGGAGTGGTTTTTAACAGTACACCGTTGAAAAAGAGGCGACGCTTCAAACCTGAAAATGACGAACTTTTTGCCATCTATCAAGAGGGGTCAAGCGAAGATTTGGCATTATTACATATCAGGGAAAGCGACATCGTTGGAATGCCCCAAGAAGTGCTGGCCGCCAAAGTTGGTCTTTTTGGAAAACGTCTTGAAAAACTCATTAAACAGCCATTGTCAGACCGGCGTATTTTGCTGATTGACTCAGAAAAGCGATTGTTTATCCACCGCCAGGTGTTTGATAACCTGAGCCAAAAAGCTGTAACCTTGCTGGAAAAATACCATCAAGATCATCCAATGAAACCGGGACTTCCAAAAGAAGAATTACGCTCCAAACTTTCCGACCGCATGAGTACTCGTTTATTCCACGCCCTTTTGCGTGATTTAGAAAAACATGGAAAAGTTGCCCAGGAAGAATCTGTTGTTCGCATGGCCTCCCACCAAGTTTCCCTGCTGGAAGATGCCAAGAAGGTACGTAAACAATTGACAGAGCTTTATCTTGAAAGAGGTCTCAGGCCACCCACGGTTACAGAGATAAGAGAAATTTTTTCAAAATATTCTTCTTCACTGGTCCAGGAGGTCATGGACCATCTAGTCTTGGAAAAAGAACTTATTAAAATCAATGAGAGCCTCTTTTATCACAAGCAACCCCTTGCTGAGATTCAGGAGAGGGTAATTGTTCTTTTGAAAAAAGAGGGTGAAATGGATGCCCAGGCATTTAAAGCTCTCACTGGTCTCTCTCGGAAATTTTCCATTCCCATACTTGAATATCTGGATAAAATTAAACTCACAATCCGTGTTGGTGATAAACGGATACTTAGGAAATAGTGAAGAATGAAAAGTGAAGAATGAACAGAAAATACATTCAAAATTACGATACCTATTATTTTTCACTTTGCACTTTTAACTCTACACTCTTTGTTCCGGAGGAATCCCATCGGCAAGGTAATTGGCAATACCGCTGGACTGAAAACCGCTCAACTCAAACGTCTGGATAGAATCGCCCGCAGAAAAATAGCACCGGAGGTCATTGTAAGCCAGGAAGTGGCCCGCGCTATTTCGGAGTTGTCCTGGGAAACCGGTCGGCAGATCGGCCTGTTAATAGCTCGATCCGGTAAGGTTGAGTATTGTATTGTTGGTGATCATCGGGCCATTGAAATTCCATCACTCAGCCAATTTCGTGCCGGGGCAGGGCGGTTGCGCGGGTTGCGTTGTGTGCATACACATCTGACCGGAGCTGGCCTCACCGAGGATGATCTCCTTGATCTCTTATGTTTGCGCCTTGATCTTATGGCGGCCATTAAGGTGAGAAAAGAGAATGGCTTGCCGGATCTTCTTTATGCTGCCCACCTAAGTCCCAATCCTAAACAGGAAAAAGCAGTTGACTACCTGGCGCCTGTAATTCCCAGCCAACAACCTGAATCATTTCTTGAGATTATTGATGCTCTTGAGCGGGAATTCGCTCGACTCCGCCCCGTTAAAGATGTGGACAAAAAAAAGGACCGGGCCATACTTATTGGGGTGACCACCCGTTCCATGAAACAGGCCCAGGAATCAATGGATGAACTCAAAGAGCTCGTTCGTTCTGATGATGTGCAGGTCATGGACAGCCTCATCCAGAAACGGGATCGGATCCACCCAAGAACAATCATTGGTAAAGGAAAGCTGAGTGATATTATCCTCAAGGCCCTTCGTTTTGATGCCAATTTATTGATTTTTGACCGGGAACTCAATCCTTCTCAAATTCGTTCTATTACCGATCACACTGATCTTCGAGTAATTGATCGAACACAGCTTATTCTGGACTTATTTGCCAGACGTGCCATGAGTCGGGAAGGAAAATTACAGGTAGAAATGGCCCAGTTAAAATATATGCTTCCCCGGCTTGGCACCAGGGATGATGCACTTTCCAGGCTGACTGGTGGTATCGGGGGGCGTGGTCCTGGTGAGACCAAACTTGAAATTGATCGACGCCGGATAAATGATCGTTTAAGCAAGCTCACCAAACAATTGAAATCGGTGAGCAAAGAGCGCCATGGTCGTCGTACGCGAAGGCGGAAGAGAAACCTGCCGGTTATTTCTCTGGTAGGCTATACCAATGTTGGTAAATCCACTATGCTGAATTCATTGACAAAAAGTGAAGTGACGGCAGAGGATAAATTATTTGCCACTTTGGATCCTACCAGCCGTAGATTGCGCTTTCCTGAAGATATTGAGGTTATTTTCACTGATACCGTTGGATTTATCCGAAATTTACCCGAAGAGTTGCTGAAGTCTTTCAAATCCACTTTGGAGGAATTGCATGAAGCGGATTTATTGGTTCACATTTTGGATATCAGCAATCCACAGTTTCGGGAGCAAATGCACGTGGTTGAGAAGATTTTGGATGAGTTGAAGCTCAATCGAATACCACAATTACGTGTTTTGAACAAAGTTGATTTAGTCGAA
This sequence comes from uncultured Desulfobulbia bacterium, assembly GCA_964443295.1. Lineage (GTDB taxonomy): Bacteria > Desulfobacterota > Desulfobulbia > Desulfobulbales > CG2-30-60-27 > CAYUCH01. Next base: position 29,971 of record CAYUCH010000009.1, read on the forward strand.
AAAGAATATGCAAGAGAACAGGCTGCTTCTCTGGACGGTATTGCCATAAGTGCTCTCGATGAATCCACCATGGAACCTTTTTTAAATCAGGCCAAGAAAATGATCATGAAACAATGGGGTACCCTTTAGTGAAAAGTGCAGAGTGTTGAGTGAAAAGTTTGTATGATAGAAAAATGATTTTTACTCAACAATTCAAAATATACAAGATCTATGCTTGTTGGTGGGTAGCTTTTGGGTTTGCCGTAATGCTTTCCTTGGTTTGTCCGTTGTCTGCTTTTGCGCAGAAAGCGGAGATCAGAAACCTTGGTGTTATGAATTCTGAAACCGACCTCTTGCTTTATTTTGATCTGCACCATGGTTTCTCTAAAGAAGTGGTGGAAGGCATTCAGAATGGCATACCGGCAACGTTTAATTTTAAGGTGGTTTTATCATCGAAAGGCACGAGTAGTATAAGTGACCCGGTAAATGTAAAAGAATTCACCCGGGCGGTGCGCTATGATTCTTTGAAAGAAGAATACCATGTCGAAAAGAGTGAAAAAGAGAAAAATACTTCTGTGCTCAAGGTGTTTGAGAAGGCCCAAAAACGTGTGTCGGAAGTGAGAGACTTTGCAGTTATTCCACTGAAAAGTTTGTTACCAGGTGAGGAGTATATTCTGAAAGTGCGCGCGAGTCTTGATGAAAGGACATTGCCCATGAAAGTTCATTATTTTGTGCCGTTCTGGAAACCATGGAACGTTGAAACCGACTGGGCATCATTGACCTTCCGGTACGAACCCAGGAGTCATGAGTAGTATGGGCAGGTAGAATTGCAGTTATATTTCCCTGACTTGTTTTTGTAAATATTGATGGAAAAATGAGCAACAGAAATTCAATTATGGTTGAGTCGGAAAAAAATAAAAAAAAGAAACAACGAATTATTCGTTTTGTTATTGCTTTGTGCCTTGTACTGGTGCCGACTCTCACATTTCTTGAAACACGGGTATTTCAATTTGGCGGTGATACGTCATTCCCCATTAGTGGTAATGTCCTTGTCTTTACACTGATAAATATCAATGTCCTCTTATTGCTGCTCATGGTGTTTTTGGTTCTCCGAAATTTGGTGGAGCTGATTTTTGAACGTCGCAGCCGTTTCCTCGGCGCAAAGCTTCAAACGAAACTTGTAATTTCTTTTGTTTCCTTATCCCTTATCCCAACCGGTTTGTTGTTCTTTATATCCTTGCAATTTGTCTCCAGCAGCATGGATTATTGGTTCAACATCAATGTCGAGGAATCCCTGGAAGAATCACTCAATATTGCCAAAGATGTATATCAGGAATCCAGGGAGCGTGTCAGTAAAAAGGGAGACCGCATTGCTGAGGGACTGAAATCGCAATACCAGAAAAACTCCGCACCGGAATCCCTTGAAAGTTTCCTTGAGCATTCATTAATCAAGCAGGATGTTGTTGGGCTATCCATCATTTCAGAACAAAGGGCGGTGCTCAGTTCAGTAACAGAATTGGATGTGAGTGAGAATCAGCTTCCTGATCTTCCAGACGATGTACTCCGTCGTAGTTTAACAGGCGAAAAGCACCTTCATATTATCCAGGCAGTTAAAGAAGGTGAACTGGTACGGGGATTGACTCCAGTAATAATTGATGGGAAGAACGGTCAGAGTATGCCTTTGGTGTTAACGGTTTCTGAACTTATCCCTGCACAGCGCCTTGCAAGGATGACCCGTATCTCGAGCGGTTTGGAAGGCTATCGCCAATTAATGTTGTTAAAAGTACCCATAAAAACTAGCCTTCTGGTCATGCTGCTCATTGTCACTTTGCTTATCGTTTTTTCCGCCGTTTGGTTCGGTTTTTACGTGGCAAGAGGATTGACCGGTCCCATTGGTACACTTGCCGACGCCACTCGCAGGGTAGCTGAAGGTGAATTGGATTTTGTGTTGGAGAAAGAGTCAGGTGATGAGATGGGAACCCTGGTGGACTCATTTAATAGAATGACCAGGGATCTTTCTCTAGGAAAGCAGCAACTTGAAAAAGCGAACGTTGCCCTGGTGGCCAGTTCACAAGAGCAGGAAAATCGGCGGCGCTATATGGAGATTGTTCTGCAGAATGTGGCTGCTGGCGTTATTTCACTTGATGAACAAGGTCGGGTTACGACCATAAATCGTTTTGCCGAAAACTTACTCCATATTGACAAAGCATCCATTCTTGATCGTGATTACCGTACTGTTTTGCCTCCGGATCAATTGAAAATTTTACAGGACTTTTACAGAGAATTAAGAGAATCGGAGAAATCGTCCATCCAACGAAATCTGAGGCTGCGGATAGGCGATGAATCTTTTTCTCTCAGGGTGAACCTTACCCGTCTTGAAGATGAGGAAGGACATTCGCTTGGTTTAGTTTTGGTTTTTGATAACCTCACAGAACTTGAAAAGGCACAACGTATGGCAGCCTGGCGTGAAGTGGCGCGTCGTATTGCCCATGAAGTAAAAAATCCGCTGACTCCCATCCAATTATCAGCTCAACGATTACGGAAAAAATACCTAAAGAATCTGCCAGGCGATCAAGAGGTTTTCGATCAATGCACTCAAACTATTATCAGCCAGGTTGATGAGATGAAAAGGCTGGTCAGTGAATTCTCCAGTTTTGCCAGGATGCCGGCGGTTCAAAAGGAGAAAAATAATCTGACCGCAATGATTGATGAAGTGCTGGCCCTTTATAGACAAGCCCACAAAAAAATAGATTTTCATTTTGTACCTCCCGATGACCCCTGTGAGTTCTTTTTTGACTTTAAACAGATGAAGCGGGTATTGATTAATTTGGTGGATAACGCCGTGGCTGCTGTTGGTGATGAAGGGGTCATAGAAATTAAGGGACGATATGAAAAAGAGCAGAAGCGTGTGTTTTTTGAGGTCCTTGATAATGGGCCTGGCGTGCCGGATGAAGATAAACTGCGCTTGTTCGAGCCATATTTTTCAACCAAGAAGTCCGGTACAGGCCTTGGGCTAGCCATTGCCAGTGCTGTGGTGGCAGATCATAGTGGCTATATTCGCGTAAAAGACAACGTCCCCAAGGGTACCCGTTTTATTGTTGAGCTGCCGTTTATGCAAGAAAGTTAAGATATTTTTATTCATCTTTTCGTTCCACATTGACCACCATGAAATCCGGGGAATAAAAATGGCTAAAAGAATTTTGATTGTAGACGATGAAGCCAGCATCCGTGATTCTGTTGCCGGTATTTTGTCAGATGAAGGATTCCTGCCTTATACAGCAGAAAGTGCAGAAAATGCCTTCCCGGTGATAGAAAGAGAAGAAATTGATCTTGTTCTTCTTGATATATGGATGCCGGGTATGGATGGCATCGAAGCTCTTGAAAAGATCAAGGAGCGTGACCCTGACTTACCGGTAATTATGATTTCCGGTCATGGAAATATTGATACAGCGGTCCAAGCCACCAAATTCGGAGCCTATGATTTTCTTGAAAAACCCGCTTCCTATGACAAGATTTTACTGTCCATAAAAAATGCTTTAAACCAGGCTCGACTGGAAAAGGAGAATAAACTTCTCAGGCAAAAAGCAGTCCAATCCCGTCCTCTCACAGGGCATTCTTCTGTAATGCAGCAACTGCGAGAACAAATTGAAAGAGTGGCTCCAACCGACGCCTGGGTGTTGATCACCGGAGAACACGGTACTGGTAAAGAGCTCGTGGCCCAAACTATTCATCAACTTTCCGGCAATGCTACCAGTCCTTTAGTAGATGTCAATTGTGCGGCAATCCCCGAAGAACTCATAGAGTCTGAGTTATTCGGCCATGAAAAAGGGGCCTTTACCGGGGCTAATGCCGCCAGAAAGGGGAGGTTTGACCAAGCTGATGGGGGAGTACTCTTCCTTGATGAAATTGCCGATATGAGCCTCAAAACACAGGCGAAAATTTTACGCATTCTTCAGGAGCAGAAGTTTGAGCGTGTTGGGGGAGGCAAAACCATTACAGTCAATGTCAGGGTTCTTGCCGCTACCAATAAAAATCTTGAAGAAGAAATTGAGAAGGGCAATTTTCGTGCTGATTTGTATTGGCGTTTAAATGTTGTGCCTCTTGTTTTACCACCCTTGCGTAATCGTTTAGAAGACATACCTTTATTTGTAGAGGAATTCACCGCTGAGTTTGCCGGGAAAGGTCTGGGGGAAAAACAATTTACCCAAGATGCTTTAGACGTGATGATGCAACATGATTGGCCGGGAAATGTGCGTGAATTGAGGAATTTTATAGAAAGAATCAGTATAATGAGTCCAGAGGCAATTATCAGTCCTGGATTTGTCCAGTCCCTTTTACCGGGCAGTAGCGGGCATATGCACCCGATTGGCAGTGAAGTAATAACAGCACCATTTCAGGTGAAAAACTTTAAAGAGGCGAAAAAAGCGTTTGAGAGAGAATTTTTACGCCTGCGTTTGGAAGAAAGCAATGGAAATATCTCCCAGACAGCCAACACCATAGGTATGGAACGAAGCCACTTGCATAAAAAAATTAAGGGATTGGAACTGGAGGTGGAAGGTGAGTAAAGACAGTTTCCCAAACCAGGAAGAGCTTGAAAAAGAGCTTTCCGATTACTTATCTCGAAAATATGGGGAACAGGTAAAGATTATTTCCACTGGAAATTTTCCGATGCCCAAGGTTAAAAAATCAGGTGATGGGGAAAAAGTATCAACAGATGATGATATAGAACCTTTTCAATTTGACTTAGTGCCAGAAGATCTCGTTGCTTATCTCGATGAATACGTAGTCCAGCAGGATGAAGCAAAAGCCGTTCTTGCGACAAAGATATGTACCCATTTTAACAAAATAAGATACATGTCTGAAAGGCCTGGTCTCTTCAAAGCTAACGTAGGTAACATCAAGAGTAATGTGTTGCTTATCGGTCCCACCGGGGTTGGAAAAACATATTTAATTAAACTCATCGCCCAGCGGCTTGGTGTTCCTTTTATTAAGGGCGATGCCACCAAATTCAGCGAAACTGGATACGTGGGCGGTGATGTTGAGGATTTGGTTCGGGATCTGGTCCGGCAGGCTGATGGGGATATAGAAAAAGCCCAGAACGGCATCATCTATGTCGATGAGGTGGATAAGATCGCCAGCAGCCAGTATCGCTTTGGGTCGGATGTGTCTCGCACTGGAGTACAACGCGCTCTTTTAAAACCAATGGAAGAAACAGAGGTTGAACTGAAAGTTCCCCATGACCCCATTTCTCAGATTGAGGCAATGGAACATTTTCGGGCCACCGGTAAACGTGAAAAACGGGTGGTTAACACCAAAAACATTCTTTTTGTCATGAGTGGCGCCTTTAACGGTCTTGAAGAAATCATAAAAAAACGCACTCAACGTCAGTCCATGGGATTTGAAGGTACCGTTACCTCAAAAGACGATTTTGCCCAATATTTGAAATTGGTCAAAGCTGAGGATTTTATTGAATTCGGTTTTGAAAGTGAATTTGTCGGGCGCTTACCGGTTTGTGCTGTGTTGGAAAATTTAGAAGTTGATGATCTGTACGAGATTTTATTGAATCCTTATAGTTCAGTAATTGTTGGCAAGAAACATGATTTTTTAGCCTATGGTATAAAAATTCTTTTTGAAGATGAGGCTTGCAGGGAGATTGCCGAAAGAGCCTACAAGGAAAAAACCGGGGCTCGTGGCCTGGTAAGTGTGGTTGAAAAGACTCTTCTGCCATTTGAAAAAAGACTACCTTCAACGAAAATAAGACATCTTGTGGTCACCATGGAAATGGTGGAAAATCCCCAGGAAGCCTTGGATGCATTGCTCGCCAGTAAAGATGCTCAGTTACTTTCTACAGAACGCTATGATGAGCTTGCCCAAAAAGAACAGGACCGTTTGGAAAAATTCATCAAGCGCACCCTCTCTGAACATCTTGAAGGGCATGATGTTGCGGTCACTGAAGAGCGGCTGACCATGATGGCCGTTCAATGTCAGGAAGAGAGCCTGGAACCATTAGACATTTGCAATTATTTCATTGAGCTCATTGTCCATATCAGGTTATGTGCTGAATATATGTCGGAAAAATGTGAGATCGTCGTGGAATTTGATGAAGAGGCCATTGACTATCTCTTAACCCAGGAACCACGCACCAAAGAAAATCTCAATACGATTTGTGAGTCTCTTTTTAAAGCCTTTGAATATGGTTTGCGATTATTGAGTCAAAGAGAGGCCAACCAAAAGGTTGTCATAACTCGGGAGGGTGTTGAGTCACCCACTGAATTTATGAATGAATATGTTGAGAAGATATATAAGTTGTAAACCTTCACCTGCGGTGGAGAGTTTATTGACTGAAGGCCGAAGGCTGAAGACTGAAGGAAAACGGTAAATCGTTTCCCTTCAGTCTTCAGCCTTCAGTCTAACAACCTAGTCAAAGGAGAAATACAATGGTCTTCCCCGAATACAGGCCTCGGAGAATGCGGCGTAATGATGTCTTTCGTGGCTTAGTGCGTGAAACTTCGCTTTCACCGGAACATCTCATATGTCCATTATTTATAACCCCTGGCAAAGGTGTCAGGGAGCCCATTAGTTCAATGCCTGGTGTTGAGAGAATGTCGGTTGATCAATTGGCTAAAGAAGCACAAGAGTGCATCTCTTTGGGTATTAAAAACCTGATTCTTTTTGGCCTGCCTGAAAAAAAAGATCCTGCCGGATCAGGCGCATATGCTAATGATGGCATTATTCAGAGAGCCATTAAAGAGCTGAAGAATAAAGCCCCTGAAATCATGATTTCCACCGATGTTTGCCTCTGTGAGTATACCAGCCATGGGCATTGTGGCGTCTTGGTTGATGAAGAGGTGGATAATGACGCCACCCTGGAATTATTGTCGAAAACAGCAGTGTCCCATGCCAAGGCTGGGGCTGATATGGTGGCCCCTTCAGATATGATGGATGGGAGAGTTGGGGAGATAAGAGCCTCTTTAGATGATGAGAACTTTTCACATATTCCCATCATGTCCTATGCGGTGAAATATGCCTCGGCTTTTTACGGTCCATTTAGAGATGCGGCCGATTGTGCACCGCAGTTTGGTGACAGAAGTACATACCAGATGGATCCGGCCAATGTTCGGGAGGCTTTACGAGAAGCAACTCTTGATGTCGATGAAGGGGCAGATATCCTTATGGTCAAGCCTGCGGTGGCATATCTCGACATTATCTCCAGGCTCAATGACGAATTTGACTTGCCCATTGCGGCATACCATGTCAGTGGTGAATATGCCATGATCAAAGCTGCTGCCGCCAATGGCTGGATCGATGAAAAACGAGTGATGGCTGAGACACTTCTATCCATCCGTCGGGCTGGTGCAGACATTATTCTGACCTATTTTGCCAAGGATTATGCGAAACTGGTTGGCTAGTCCTTTATAAAGGTGAGAATAGCCTCTCAGCCTGCTATCTCAGGAATATCTTCTATAAGCACAGCTTTGGCGTGCATGTATTGGGTTGTTTTCCGTTTGGCCTCAATATCATTATAAATCCACTGGGCCTGTTCTTCCGAGCAAGCGAGAAATGCAGCTAAGTCGTTTGCCGGTATGTTGTGATTGTGAGCCCACAAAGCCACATCCATCTGCTGGTATGGGAGAGCAAAATAAAATTCATCTTGTCCTTGTTGCAGGCTATAGGTGTCGGTGGTGGGGATGGCTTGGCAAATTTCTTTGGGCAAGCCAAGATGGTGTGACAAAGCATATACCTGAGTTTTATATAAATGGGCGATGGGTTTGACATCGGCTGCGCCATCGCCATTTTTCACAAAAAAGCCCTGGTCAAATTCCAGCCGATTCGGGGTGCCTACCACTGCATAATTCAAGCGATCAGCGTGGAAATATTCAATGGATTTACGGATTCGCTGCTTATAATTGGTCGCCGCGACTATGTGTAAGTATTCTTTTAGGGCCAGACGTTTTTTTTGGATTTCTCCATCAGGAGATTGCACGATAAGATTGAAATGGTTGAATTGTCCTTTGGTTCCTCCGGCGATGACAATTTTATTTTTCCAGCCTTCACCATATTCAGGGAAAGTGGAAATAATTGCTTTATCTCGCCATGTATAGCAGCCAATTGCTTCAAGGGTTGGCGCAATGTCCTGTACGAAATACTCAATTCCAAGATGCTTCGCCAGCAATTCTCCTCGTTGAAGACTGTTCTCTGAGGAGTCTGTTTCAGGCAATAAGAGACCAAAAACTTTTTTTGGACCAAGTGCTTTTACGGCTAAGGCTGCACTCACAGAACTATCGATACCGCCAGACATTGCCACGACAAGACCGCGTCGATGCAGGTTTGTGCGTAAAATTCCCCGCAACCGGTGAGAAATTTTTTCTACTTCAGCATCAAGATCAATTTCAAGCACTGCCGGTGAAAGTATCGATATTGCCATGTTGTGTCCCCTTTTATTGTTACTTTGTAATATATACTCTCAAGGGATTAAATCCACCTGTCAAATGTGTAGTAATTCAAGAATGAAAAGTCTGATAATAATGAAAGGAGCAATCATATTTTAAGCTCATTTTCATCGCCAATATACTATCTTCGGCCTTAATCTCTTTTAAGAGGTTGCTTTTTGAATTTCAAAAAATTATGATGCCTCTTCCATTTATCCATAAAGTTCAATATATAACCTTTTTCCGGTGGTGATACCCTTGAGTGGAACCGGCGAGAATGGTGAATAATATGTGGGAATACACAGATAAAGTTAAAGAACATTTTCTGAATCCACTTAATGTGGGTGAAATAGAAAATGCCGACGGCGTAGGCGAAGTAGGCTCACTGGCCTGTGGTGACGCCTTGAAACTCACCTTGAAATTAGATGAGAACCAAAAGATTGTTGATGCCAAGTTTAAAACTTTTGGGTGCGCAAGTGCCATTGCATCTTCTTCTGCACTTACCGAAATGGTTAAAGGGTTAACTTTGGATGAGGCCGAAAAAATATCCAATGAAGATATTGCTGAATTTCTAGGTGGCCTTCCCAAGGAGAAAATGCATTGTTCGGTGATGGGTAGGGAAGCACTGGAAGCTGCCATTGCCAATTACCGGGGCGTTTTCTTGCCTATGGCCCAGGGTGAGGTGGTTTGCGAATGCTTTGGAGTGACCGACCTTGAGGTTCGGCGCGCCATTGAGGAATCAGATCTTCGTTCTGTGGAAGAGGTGACAAACTTTACCAAGGCTGGTGGTGGCTGTGGTAAATGCCATGACCGCATTGAGGAATTACTCATTGAAGTACGCCATGAGAAAAAAGCCACAGATGCTGGACAAGACGGGCCTAAAAAACTCACCAATATCCAGAAGATAAAAATGATTGAAGATGTTCTGGAGCGAGAAATCAAGCCGGCCCTGAAACGAGATGGTGGAGACATTGAGCTCATTGATGTAGATGGCGATTTTGTTTCCGTGTCTTTACGGGGGGCTTGCGCAAGTTGTCAAAAGTCTCAGACCACATTGAAAGAATATGTAGAAAAGAAACTACGGGAGCAGGTATTGGACTCTCTCATTGTTGAGGAGGGATAGCATGGACAACGTGGTGTATATGGATAACAATGCCACAACCCGGGTTGCCCCAGAGGTTTTGGAAGCCATGTTGCCTTATTTTTCCGACTTATACGGTAATCCTTCCAGCATGCATAATTTTGGTGGATCCGTTGGGCGAGTGGTCTCTGAAGCCCGTGAAAAAATTGCCAATATGCTGAATTGTCTACCGGAGGAAATTATTTTTACCTCCTGTGGAACGGAATCCGATTCCACAGCTATTTTATCATCTTTGCAGGCATTTCCAGATAATCGTCATATAGTGACTTCTCGAGTTGAACATCCAGCTGTCAAACATCTTGTGGAATCAATTGATTCTCTTACCGGCCACAAGCATAAGGTTACTCAGTTGCTTGTTGAAAGTGATGGGACCATTGATATTGATCAATTTGAAGCAAGCCTCGGTGAAGATACGGCAATTGTCAGTATGATGTGGGCGAACAATGAAACGGGTGTTATTTTTCCCATCGTAGAAATGGCCGAAATTGCCAAAAGTCGAGGTATTCTTTTTCATACTGATGCTGTACAAGCGGTTGGAAAAATTCCCATAGACCTTTCTAAAATCCCTGTTGATTTTCTTTCACTTTCTGGCCATAAATTGCATGCTCCCAAGGGTATTGGAGTCCTTTTTGTTAGAAAAGGCACGCCGTTTATGCCTTTCATGCTTGGCGGACATCAGGAAGGTGGTCGTCGAGGTGGCACGGAGAACACTGCGTCAATCATTGGTTTGGGGCGAGCCTGTGAATTAGCCGTGGAAAACATGGGTGATGAGAATACTCGAGTGAGGGCCTTGCGGGATAAACTTGAAGAAGGCTTGCTCACCAATGTTGAACGGTCAATGCTGAATGGTCATAAAACCGAGCGGTTACCCAATACCACCAATGTCAGTTTTGAATTTGTCGAAGGTGAAGCCATACTATTACATTTGGATCGATTTAATATTTGCGCTTCTTCCGGTTCTGCCTGTACATCAGGCTCACTGGAACCATCCCATGTATTACGTGCTATGGGAGTGCCATTCACTGCAGCGCATGGTTCGGTACGGTTGAGTTTAAGTGTATATAACACCGAAGAGGAAGTTGATTTTGTTATTGAGAAATTGCCGCCGATTATTGCAAATTTGCGGGAGATGAGCCCATTTTGGGATGAAGCTGTTAAAAACCAGAAATAGATTAAGTTATTAGGAATCATACAATGCGCGTTATTCCTCCGTCTTTTGAAATAATGGATCATCTTGATACGGTTAGTCTTGCTCTTCGCATAGAAGAGTGTGGTCGTATTTGTTATAAGAGTGAGGAAAAAATTTCAGACGAGTCAGCAGAACCTTTTGTTCGGAATATTATCAAGCGGGGCCATAATTCTGTTACCGAAATGGCAGTGGTTACTCTGCAGGTGGAAGTGGATACCGACAACCTGTTGCGTCAGTTTTATGCCTGTCAGCCAAAGTTTATTCAGATTGATGAGACTGGGAAAAACCAACTGCTCATTACAGCTAGTATACGAGGTTTCAGAGAACTATATTCTGAAAATGGTACGGTTAAACTGATCAAAGCTCTCACTACATTTCTGGCAGAAAAATACCCTCTGTTCTTTGAAGATCTCGCTCCGTCCCACGGCTGGGTTCCCCAAGCAGGTGTGATAGTCCAGGAACTTGATTTAGACCAGGTCAATGCATTGCCTGCGGATCTTTTGGCAAAACATCGACATATAGCAGTGAAGTTTTTTACAAATCGAGCAGTCACCCATGAGATTGTCCGGCACCGTCCCTGTTCTTTCCTCCAGGAGAGTCAACGATATTGCCGTTACAGTGAAGATAAATTCGGTAGTGAGATCACCTTCATCAAACCCATGTTTTTTGATGAGGGGAGCGATGAATATATGGTATGGGAAGAGGCAATGAAGGAGACAGAGCGTCTCTACTTCAAACTTCTTGAGACTGCTTCCCCACAGGCAGCGCGAACTGTTTTACCCAATTCGTGTAAGACTGAAATAATCGTCTATGCCAATTTGCTGGAATGGGCTCATATTTTCCGGCTGCGAACCAGTCAGGGAGCAGAACCATCCATGCGGGAGATCATGAATCCACTCCAGGAAGAATTCCGGGAAAGGTTCCCTTCAGTAATTCAATAGATGCATTCTGGCTTTTTCGCCTGGGTGCTTGAATTTTTAATATAAGTTGAGAGAAAAAATTTTGAAACCTTTGAGTAAAGGAGACAATCATGGCTTACGATGCAGTGAATATGGCAGATTGGCAGATATCCGAGGCTGCCGAGAAGAACATGCCCACTCTCGAGGAGTGGCGTGACAAACTTGGGCTTGAGAAGGACGAGATTCTCCCCATGGGCAGGTTGGCTAAACTCGACTTCCTGAAGATCATGAACAGGCTTCAAGACAAGCCGGATGGAAAATACATCGAGGTTACCGCTATTACCCCGACACCTCTTGGTGAAGGAAAGTCCACAACTTCCTGCGGTCTGATGGAAGGTATGGGATTACGGGGCGTAAATGTCGGTGGCGCACTGCGTCAGCCTTCCGGTGGACCAACCATGAACGTCAAGGGTACGGCTGCTGGTGGAGGTAATTCACTGTTGATCCCCATGACCGAGTTCTCCCTGGGCCTCACCGGTGATATCAATGACATCATGAATGCCCATAACCTGGGCATGGTGGCCATGACTTCCCGTATGCAGCATGAGCGGAATTACAATGATGAGCAGCTGGCACGTCTGACTGGCATGCGCAGGCTCGATATTGATCCCACCCGAGTTGAATTTGGCTGGATCATCGACTTTTGTGCTCAGGCTCTCAGGAATATCACAATCGGCCTTGGTGGCCGTTATGACGGTTTCACCATGCAGTCCAAGTTCGGTATTGCTGTGGGGTCCGAGCTGATGGCTATCCTGTCCATTGCTACCGACCTGGCTGACTTGAAAGAGCGGATCAACAACATCACCGTGGCATTCGACAAGAGCGGTAAGCCAGTAACCTGTGGCGATCTGGAAGTGGGCAATGCTATGGCCGCTTTCATGCGTAACACTATTAATCCAACCCTGATGTGTACCGCAGAGTATAATCCATGTCTGGTTCATGCAGGACCTTTTGCCAATATCGCTGTTGGCCAGTCTTCGATCATTGCTGATCGTGTTGCATTGAAACTCTTTGATTACAATATCACTGAGTCCGGTTTTGCTGCAGATATCGGTTTTGAGAAATTCTGGAACGTCAAGTGTCGTTACTCAGGTCTCAAACCGCATGTCTCCGTTCTGACCGCAACTATCCGTGCTCTTAAAATGCATGGCGGCGGACCAAAAGTTGTTGCCGGTAAACCTCTTGATGATGCATACACCAAAGAGAACGTAGAATTGGTCGAGAAGGGTTGCGAGAACATGGTTCACCTGATTGGCGTAATCCGCAAGGCAGGTATTAACCCTGTTGTCTGTATCAACCGTTTCTATACTGATACGGATGCAGAGTGTGCAGTTGTTCGCAGGATCGCCGAAGCAGCCGGTGCCCGTTGTGCCGAGTCCAAACATTGGGAACTTGGTGGTGAAGGTGCTCTGGAATTCGCCGATGCGGTTATCGACGCCTGTAACGAAGAGAATGATTTCAAATTCCTCTATCCTCTGGAGATGAAACTCCGAGACCGTGTTGAAATGATCACCAAGGAAGTTTATGGTGGTGATGGAGTTGACTGGTCACCAGAGGCCAATGCCAAGGCTGAAATGCTGGAGAATGATCCCCAGTATGCTGACTATGCTACCATGATGGTTAAGAGTCATCTGAGCCTGAGTCATGATCCAACCAAAAAAGGTGTACCCAAGGGATGGCGTCTGCCTATCCGGGACATCCTGATCTACTCTGGCGCCAAGTTCCTCTGCCCATGTGCGGGAACCATCAGCCTGATGCCTGGCACCAGTTCCAACCCGGCCTTCCGTCGTATTGATGTTGAAACGGACACCGGTAAGGTAACAGGATTGTTCTAAAGAATACCTATTTGAAGTAGCAACAAAATGATTTACCAGAAAGGGCCCTGGATTTTCCAGGGCCCTTTTTATATTACTGACATGTTATTCTGACATGGGTTGATCCAATAACCACTGCAACGCTTTCTGCTCATCGATAAAATTTTCATTGACCATCTGAATGTTGATCATGTCCATTAAATTGCACATTATTTTGTTGAGGGCCTGCAGCTCACCGGAAGCTATGAGCGCGGCATTAGTCACAACTCCAAGTTTGTCTTGGTGATCTTGTAAAATTCCTGCATAGACTTTCAGGCGTGGTATGGCGTACTCACCGGTAAACTCTGAAATGTCAATGTTTTGAAAGTCAGTAAGAACACGGCTACCAGGTTTCCACTGAGGGTGTTCCACCAGTTCATGTATATAGCCGTATAGACCTTCATAATCGGCTTTGCCTGCTAACGTAATACGTACATATTGTTCATGAAACTCAAAGCTATATTCCATGGCCATCTCTCTGTTATTCAGCACGAAAGGTATTTTCAATCCCTAGAATCTGTATGCGGTACCTGAGTTTACGTTCGGATATTCCCATTGCGCGGGCCGCTGCACTCTGATTTCCCTGGGCTTTTTGCAGTGCGTTCATTATAAGTTTTTGCTCAAAGGATTGCATGGCATCAGTATAGGAGCCAATGGCCATTTCCTCGAATTCCAATGCCGATAGTTTGGCTCCCTTGCCATGTTGAACGTCATCTGTGAAGTCGGAATCAAGCTGTTCGATGAAATAGTCGGGGAGATCTTCCGGCTGTATAATACCGCCTCTGCACATAACCACCCCATGTTCGACGGCATTCTCCAGTTCTCTGATATTTCCCGGGTAATCGTGGTTCATTAAAATGTTCAATGCACTGTTAGCAAGGGTAAGGGGCTCAAGGCCGTGCAATTTAGCTTTTGATTGGATGAAGTGGTTGATGGAGGCAATACGTCGCCTTTTCGGTCTCTTAGCGAAGGAATATTGACGGAGATAACACTGAGGCGATAATAAAGGTCTTCCCGGTATTGTTGATTTTTTATCAGTGTTTCAAGGTCCCGGCTTGTTGCCGTGAGAATCCTGACATCAGCGTTATAGGTATTGTTGTCACCGACCCGCTGATATTGCTTGAATTGAAGAACTCTGAGAAGTTTAGCCTGGACCTGCTGGGGAATGTCACCTATTTCATCCATGAATATGGTGCCACCCTCAGCCTCGGCAAATTTCCCTATCCGGTCGTTTACTGCGCCTGTATAAGCTCCCTTTTTATGCCCAAAAAGTTCACTTTCAATGAGAGTTTCCGGTAAGGCAGCAATATTTAATTCAATAAAAGGTCCTTCGCTCCGGTCACTATTGCTATGGATCATCCGGGCTATCAACTCTTTTCCAGTGCCGCTTTCACCACGAATCAAAACACTGGAGTTACTTGGAGCGACTCGCGAGGCCTTGCTTAGAACTTTTTTCATTTCCTCTGTTTCATAGATGATCTCTGGAGTTTTAGCCAATAACGGCGGAATGGTAGCGGTGCTGCTGTCCTGGCTAAGGCTCTTGGAAAAGACATTACTATAGGAAACAGAAAAATAATCAAAGACGAAATTTAGCAGGCCATGAAGTTCTTTTGATTTAACCGGTTTCCGGATGAAAGTATCTACCCCTGCGTTTCCAAGTTCCATGGCAAGATCGACATCATCAAGAGAAGAAATCATCGCCACATAGCAATGGGGGAAATTGAATTTCATTTCCCGGACGATCTGCATTCCATTACCGTCGGGCAGATAATAGTCAACTAATGCTAAATTAAAGTATGTTTTCTTGTATTTTTCTTTGAAGGTTTTGAGGTCTGGAATATATGTGACCTTGCATTTTGGGAAAATAATACGCTTGAAGAAGTTGACATACCACTCAACCATCATTTCATTATCTTCCACAACAACGACATTCAGAGTATCCATTTGAATTCCACTCTTACCCTATAAAGATTTGGGCTATATAGACGTATGGATTTTCGATATAGTATTATTGCGCCGAAATTGTCGAACATGATTCTAGCTTAGAGTATTTCGTCGAAATTGTCGAAATATTATCTTGGCCTTTTTGTCTCTTATTCTCCCTCTTGTTTAAGAAAAAAATTAAATTCTTACAGGTTGGCATGCAAATTGATTTATCGCTTGTCGATGCAGGGACGTATCCAATGTTCGAGAATGATTCTGAACTTAATTTTATGATTGCTAGATTCACGGTGAATCTTGAGAACAGGATATCTAAAGAGGGAAACATGAAGGTATTAAACGTAACCGGTCTTGTAGTTGTAATAGTTTTTGCTGGTTTGATTTGGAAGGCAGAGGCAACACTTTTAAACAATGGAAGTTTTGATGAGACGGCTCATACGAGAGGACACATATTTGGCCGCTATCTGGATGAGCTCAATACCGGTAATTGGGATGTATATGAAGCATTGCCAGGAGGATGGGTGAGCGGTGACGGAACTTCTGGCATTGAAGTGCAGTTTAACACCATAGTTGGAGCGCATAGTCCATATTTCTATGTGGAACTTGACAGTCATGGCAGCCGCAATACCAATAGCACAATGTCTCAAGATATTTATCTTGAAGCCGACAGATATGAGCTCTCTTTCATGCACCACGCCGGGGCAAAAAGAGATGGTGATGATAATGGCATCAGTGGTTTTTTTGAATCAGAAGAGCTCGGATCAATTAGCAGAGTTCGAAATAAACAGACAGATGTCTGGGGACTCATTGTGTGGGACTTTATTGTAACCAGTAGTGAACAGTACTCTCTTGGGTTTTCGACTTACGGGAAAGGTAATGCCCTTGGAGGTTCTATGGACAGTGTTTCATTGGATCCCGCTCCTGTTCCTGAGCCAGCTACTATGTTTTTATTTGGTACAGGCTTAGGTATAGCTGGTTTCATGGGGAAACGCATTAATCGTATACGAAAATATGTTCCTGGCACATTTTTTGAATAATTAAACCTATTAAGAAACAAAAAGAAGTTCCATACATTTCGATATTGATGAGCTTCAAAAGATTACGGGCCATGTCATTAATAGGAAAATGGAATATCGCGAAGGTTATGCAGCGTAGAAGCATAAATATAAAAATAGATAAAATGGTAAGGCGTAAACTGTTTTTGTCTGAGAGCACAAGAAACTAAAACGTGGTCAAGGATGGCAGAGTTACAGTGAAACAAAATCATATTTCGAGGAGACTGAAATGTCTGAGATGCTTCCAATTACATCGCAAGAACTCTATTACCACACCGAGAGTGAAGTGTATATAAGGTTTGTAAACGATGATTTTTCCCTATTCAAGGGAAGAGGAGTTGATATTCGTGAATTGGAACGTAGAGGGCCACTTCCGGAGAATCTATTTGCCACAACAGACGATAAGTCAAGGGTAATCCTTCAAATGCAGAAGGAGATGAATAGAAATCTCAGGAGTAGTCTTGTTGAAGATCCCATACAGGCAAAAGAGGTACTCAGTCGATTTGCTGATTTGCTTTTTGATAATCCCACCAAAGAAATACTTAGGGAAAGTAAAAGTACTGTAAATATCGTAGTCGAAAGTTGTATCACCAATCCAGATATCGTCAAGCAGATGAATGCTGTTGCTTTAAAAGACTATACCACTGGAGTCCATATCATAAATGTTATGTTTTTATTTCTTGGCTTCGGCATCCTCAACGGTTACCCCTCAAAAGAAGTTAACCAGCTTACATTGATGGGATTGCTCCATGATATTGGGAAAACCGAAATTTCAGATGATATACTCACAGCTCCAAGGAAACTGACCGATAACGAATTTCAAATAATGCAAAGTCATCCTGCCATCGGAGCTGAGCTTTTAAGTGCATGTGGCTTTGATGATCAGGTGGTAAGGGTTGCTTTAGAACATCACGAAAAGAATGATGGCTCGGGTTATCCTTTAAAGAAAAAAGGTGATGATCTTTATTTTGAGTCAAAAATTCTGGCGATAATTGATATTTATGAAGCACTAACAAATTTACGTCCCTACAAAGAGCCCATGAGTCCTTTGAAAGCACTGGGAATAATTATTTCAGATGTGAAGAGCGGTAAGCTTGATGCAATGGCTTTTAAATTATTTGCTGTCAGCATAATTGGTATTACATATTAGACACAACTTCACATATTGCTTTGCAAACATAACAAGTCACATTTTTCTTTTTTTAAATACAATTATTTGATAAAATATTTGCTGGTATTTAATCTTACCGGCGAAGAGTTCTCAAATGCGCCAAACTGACAATCTGTTTTCTTCTAACCATGTGTTAGCTGATAATGTTTATCACCAATTGACAATCCGGGCCTTCACGATTTCTCTGTTAACACAAACCAGAAGAGGTCCCCGTCGTGCAAGAAACAAGCTTTATCAAAGATAACCAGAACCTGCTGACCGTCCTCAAACAGATAGAAAAACTGCAAATGTTTTCCGATCAGGATTTCCGCTCCTTTCTTAACCTGGGTAAACTTAGAAAATATGAACCCGGTGAGCATATCATAAAAGAAGGAGAAGTTTGACTGCTGGATTTACTTTCTTATCTCTGGAATGGTTGAAATTTTCAAAGAAGGCAAAAAGGTTCATACTCTTCGAAGGGGCGGCGATCTTTTTGGTGAAATGGGTATTGTCGATGGTTCACCACGCTCAGCCACTATTAGGGCTGCAGAGGACACGTTGGTTTTGGGGGTGGATGGCTCAATGTTGGATAATAAGGCAGGTGAAAGTCATACAGCGTTCTGTTATACGATTTACCGTTTTTTTTCAGAAGTCCTGGCTGAGCGTCTACGTGTTACCACGGCAGAGAATATTGAATTAAAAAGGAGAATCCAGGAGTTGGGAGGGGGATAATTATGTATCTCCTTGAGTTTTAGCTGGATTAACAGCCTTCCAATACATGGTCTGTATCATCACAGTTTTATTTCAATCACTAGTATTTCCTCCCACTTTATCCGTATAATACCTTTGGAAAGACCTGCTTGTAGTCAATGGGCAATGGTGGTATAAATAATTGTTGGACCTTGTCAGTTCTTCATTGCTGGCAATAACAAATTAATATCTGAATTATTTTACCTAATATGGCGGAGCGTTCAGTATGGCAAGGCAAGCCACTGCTGCTGTTCAATCACAATCTAAGAAAACCAGTCTCAGAGCCTCGGTGAAGGATCAGTCCGGAGCAGGAAAAATGAAGATTGGTGATCTCCTCCGTAAGCAGGGCTATATCACCACTCCTCAACTTGAACAGGCCTTGGCGGTACAAAAAAGAAGCAAAGCAAGGCTTGGTTCCATTCTTATCAAACTTGGGCACATTGAAGAAGATACTATCCTCAATGTGCTGAGCCGAATTCATAATTATCCTGCCATTCAAATTTCTCAAAAAAAACCAACCCCTGATGCCTTGGAGAAATTACCTTTTGAGATTGCCAAGAATTACTGGGCATTTCCACTCAGGCTGACCGAGAAAACTCTCCATATTACCATGGCTGAACCCACCGACACCCAGGCGGTGGAAAGGCTGCAGGAGGATGTGAAATGCTCTCTGTCGGTTGGTGTTTCAACGGAAAAAGATATAGTCGAGGCGTATAAACAATACTATAAAATTTCCGATGAAGAATATGAGGCATTAGTCGGTGAAAAGGAAGAGGAAGGAGCAGGAGAGGAAGAAGAGGAGGAAGTAACTCAGATTGATGATTTTGGTGCTTTGGCCTCTGAGGCTGCGGAAGGGTATGAGTATGAAGCCCTTGAAGATGAAGAAGGCGGAATTGATCAGTACTCTGCCACTGATGCACCCATCATTAAACTGGTTAATGGAATCCTCATAAAAGCTGTAAAGGATGGCGTCAGTGATATTCATATTGAGCCGTTCATAAAAAATCTCCAGGTTCGCTATCGCTTGGATGGTTCACTATATAAGTCAATGAACCTGCCTCTTAATATTAAAAATGCATTGAATTCCCGTCTGAAAATCCTTGCTACTTTGGATATTACCGAGCGTCGGATTCCCCAAGACGGCCGTATAAAAATGCGAGTCGGGAGAAATAAGACGGTGGATTTTCGTGTGTCCACCTTGCCTACTCTTTTTGGTGAATCCGTTGTTCTCCGTATTCTTGATAAGAGTTCACTCAATGTTGACTTGACCAAACTCGGTTTTGAGCCCAGTACATTTGAAATGCTCAAACGTTGTGTTGCTCGGCCCCAGGGTTTGCTCCTGGTAACAGGTCCCACTGGTAGTGGTAAAACCGTTACTCTCTACTCAATTCTAAACTCGTTGAATAAAGAAGATACCAAACTCCTCACCGCAGAGGATCCGGTTGAGTTTAACTTTAAGGGGATTAACCAGGTTAATGTCAACACCGAAGTAGGCATGACCTTTGCAGCTGCCTTGAAAGCTTTCCTGCGTCAAGATCCAGATATTATCATGGTTGGTGAGATTCGTGATATGGATACGGCGGAAATTGCCATCAAAGCTGCCATGACAGGCCATTTAGTTCTCAGTACCCTGCATACTAATGATAGTCCCGCAACCATTAGTCGTATGGTTGATATTGGCATTCCGCCTTTTATGCTGGCTTCTTCAGTGACCATGGTCTTGTCCCAGCGCCTTGGCAGACGATTATGCCAGGAATGCAAGACACCGGTGGACAAATATCCGCCAGAAGAGTTAATTGCCATGGGATTTGCGGAAGAGGTCCTGCCTGATCTGAAATTATTTGGTCCCAAGGGATGTCCCAAATGCCGTGGTGGTGGCCATAAAGGCAGAGTGGGGCTTTTTGAGCTCATGGAGGTAACTGAAGAAGTAGCAAAGGCCATCAGTGCTGAGGTGCCTGAGGATCAGCTTCGGAAAATTGCTATCCAGGAAGGTATGCATCCACTACGGGATGCCGGACTTCTGAAAGCTACCCAAGGTGTTATCTCTGTTGATGAAGTATTAAGAAAAACGGTAATTACCAAGGAAAGTTTACCTGCTTACCTGGTTAATCCAGACGTTGAGGAATACCAGGATACAGATGTTATTGTAAAACAAGGAAATACTGATCGAGATTTCTTTAAACTGGTCAGAGGGGCTGTGGTTGTTGTGCGCGATGGCAAGAAAATCGCCGAACTTGCACAACCTGGCGAATATTTTGGTGAAATGTCAGCCATTACCGGTGAAGTAAGGACTGCGTCTATACTTGCCAAGGGGAGAGCAACGGTTAAACGATTCCCAGGTGATAAGTTGTCCGAGGTCATCGAGAAGTATCCGGATGTGGCGAAGCATTTGTTTGCCGCACTTGCCGGACGTTTGGACCAGGCGAACAACATCATTATTAAGCTTGCCAATGGCAGGAAATAAATGAAATAAAAAAAAATTCATCAGTACTTCATTAGTACTTCATTACGGAGTCTACGTTTCACTTGTTTACTACCCATTTGTCCCTGCTTGAATAATAGCTGTATGCATATAGTCTCAGTTGACTGAATCTGAAACTCTATTATAAAGTAATAGACTCAGTTTTTTAGAATTCAATCGCCAATAATGAAAAATAATAAAGCAAATTAATTTCTTGAAAAAAGTCAACTAATTCATTAAGCTCTCCAATTCCCGGATTCAAACCCGTACTATTATTACCTTTTTCTTGTGAAATTTATTGTTATTTCAGCAAGATATAGGGAGACGTCTGCCCAAATAGCCGGGAAGTGTTTAATAAATGGCTGGGCAAGAAAGTATATATCGGCAAATTTTTTGTATTGAAATTGCAGCAAGGAGAAACCATGAGCGCTCAAATTATCAGCGGAACCGAAACGGCTAAAGCCATCCGTGAAGAATTGCAAAAAGAAGTTGCTGACCTGAAAGCTCAGCATGACATCGTACCCGGCCTTGTAACAATTTTGGTCGGCGAGGACCCTGCTTCTCAATCTTATGTCACCGCGAAGAACAAAACAGCCCATGCTCTGGGTATTCATTCCGAGCAGGTAACCTTGTCGGCGGATACCAGCGAGGAAGAACTCCTAGCTACTGTTCAAAAATATAATGAAGATGATAAATTCAATGGCATTTTGGTCCAGTTACCACTTCCCAAGCATGTCAATGAAGCCAAGGTTCTTCTTGCCATTGATCCGGATAAAGATGTGGATGGCTTCCATCCTGTTAATGTGGGGAAAATGGTTCTTGGTGAGCAATGCTTTCTGCCCTGTACTCCCCATGGCATCCTGGAGTTGTTGAGCAGGAGTGGAGTTGAGACCAGTGGGGCTGAAGTTGTTATTCTTGGTCGCAGCAACATTGTTGGTAAACCCATTGCTAACTTGATGCTTCAAAAACGTGAAGCTGGAAATGCTACCATCACTCTCTGTCACACTAGGACAAGGGATATGGGAGAGCATTGCCGTAAAGCAGATATAATTATCGCTGCCGTTGGTGTTCCCAAATTGGTCACCGCTGATATGGTTAAAGATGGCGTGGTGATTATCGATGTTGGTGTTAACCGCATTGGTAAATCCGAATCCGGCAAAGCTATTTTGGCTGGTGATGTTGATTTTGACGCAGTAAAAGAAAAAGCTTCCTTTATTACTCCTGTCCCAGGTGGTGTTGGTCCAATGACCATTACCATGCTGATGAAAAATACAGTTCAGGCTGCTAAACAAAAAGCAGGCCTTTCATAACATTATAATTATATGACTCCTGTTTTCTGATTGTTGCGAGCGAGGTAAATCATGGCTAAAAATAAAAGCGAATGTGAAGGCTGTACCGATATCACTTGTAAGTCCTCCATTGAGGTGCTTTCAAAAGATCCGGCGAAGAATGTGACAACGGCCTATGACAGAATTAAGGCGCGTGGTATGTCCGCCTGCCTTTTTGGCTCCGGCGGTACATGTTGCCGGAACTGTAATATGGGTCCTTGCCAGATCATTGACGGCGTCGAAGAGATGATTGGTATTTGTGGTGCCACTGCTGACACTGTGGCGGCCAGAAATTTCTCCAGGACCGTTGCAGCTGGAACTGCGGCCCATACTGATCATGCCAGAGAAATGGTCAAAGGTTTCATTGAAACTGCCAAGGGTGTTGGACCCCACCAGATTAAGGATGTTGAAAAGCTAAAAGATCTTGCAAAGCTTTTTGATATTGACACCGAAGACCGGGAAGTAAATGACATAGCCCTGGAACTCGGAGAGAAAGCTTTGGCAGAGTTTGGAAGCCAGACCGACACTCCTCTTTCCATGCTCAAACGAGCGGCTCCCAAACGCC